>JBHBEQ010000082.1:0-12696 GCA_041785575.1 Flavobacterium sp. | reverse complement strand
TCCGACGGCACTACCTTTTTGTTTTGAAGTTCATCTACTTTCTGACGAATTTTAATTAATTCCTCTTCAGGTGTATCTTCCGCTTCTTCTAAAATTGATAAAGCACGAACTGCTTCATAAACTTCATAATCATGCGCTGACGAAATAGCTTTACACCCTATTTCTCCAAAACGTCTTAAATATTCAGCATATTCTGGATTGGCAATAATTGGTGCATGCCCTGCTCCTTCGTGAATAATATCTGGAGCTGGTGTATATTCTATATTCTCTAGTTGGCGAATATCCGATGCAATAACTAATACATTATAGGCTTGAAATTCCATAAAAGCATTCGGTGGAATAAAACCATCTACTGCAACAGCAGCCCAACCTATTTCTTTTAAAATACGATTCATCCCATACATACTTGGAATAGACTCAATAGATATCCCAGTCTTTCTCAAACCTTCCGTATATGACTCGTGTGCTACTTTTGAGAGATAATCAACATTTTTTCGCATCACATATCGCCAAACAGCCTGATTTATCGGTGTGTATTCGTCATAATTTTGAGGTTTAATAAACTGTTTTAAATGTTTTGGCAACCTCTCTATCAAAGGGTTAGTTTCTATAGATTGATCTAAACTCATATATTATATAATTGTCTTCCAAATATACGTTTTTTTATATTACATCAAAGGTTTTTAATAAAAAGAATAACTGCTTAATTAAAGAAAATAACTCACACTCCTATTTTCTAAAGGTTTCGTTTTTTTTCATTGACCCCCATTTTAGCGATTGGTACATATTGTTTATTTCCCTAAGCACTTTTTTCAACACTCAAACAACTGATTATCTACACCTTAAAAAATAAATCAAAAAATAAATAGCCAATAAAGATTATTTTACATTTTTTTTTATAAAATTTGCATCTATAAAATTTTTTATTATTCATTTAAAAACAGAAACATCCATGAAAAAAGTATTTTTATCAGTTGCTACTTTAGCCTATGTAACCATAGGAGCACTGACCGTAGTATCGTGTGGTTCAGATAATGACACAACAGTTACACCAACGCCAACGCCGACACCAACTCCGACTCCGACGCCGACGCCGACGCCGACACCGACGCCGACACCAACGCCGACACCAACGCCGACGCCAACACCGACACCGACAGCAAATACTTTGACTATCGGTTCTAACAACCATGCTATCTTTACGAATGTTTTAACCATTGCAGGAACTCAAACGCAACAAGGAGCCGCAGTTACCCTCATTGCTGGTTCTCAACTTGTAGAAGGAGGTTTTACTCAAGCAGATGCATCTAAAGATTATTTACTCTACAGAATCATGAGCCTTTGTGGAAGCGAAGGTAATATAACTCAAGCGTTAATCACAATGTATGCTGTAGAAGATGCTGACCCTAATGGATTTACAGTACCTTTTGAAAGCGGAGCTCAAACAATCGTATTAAATAGTGCTGCCATTGACGTAACAGCAAACGCACAATATGTAATGCAATCACCTACAGTGAACGCAACTGCTCTAAATATTGATATACAATCTGGAAATGCAGGAAACATTGCCTATACAGTATCTGGAACAGGAACATCAGCTTCTGGCAACACTCCTATTTCGCTTAATGCAAGTGGAGAGTTGACTTTTGGAGGCATATTCAGCGCTGGAGGTGCAAAGGGCACTATAGGTTCAAACAATTTATTCAGCAAATTAAAGCTTACCAATAGAGTAATTAAATAAATAAGCCTTAAACCGCAAAAGCCACCTTATATAGAAAGGTGGCTTTTTTATTTTAAGCTACTATCTTAAAAAAATAAATTGGTATTCCATTTTCGCCCTTTGAAACATCAGTGAATAATAAACTCTGAATGACATATTCAAATTTTATCATCTCCAAAACAAATTAAATTCATCCAACAATCTCAATAAAGACGGAATATAAAAAAACAAATCGAAACTTTTTTCCTAATTATGATTAAAAAAATTATTAAAAATTTTGTAGAACAAAAAAAAGTTTTACCTTAGTAAAAAATTAATTACTTAACATTTTTAAAATAACGTATTATGAAAAAAGTATTTTTATCATTAGCTGCTTTAGCTTTCGTAGCTACAGGAGCTTTTTCAGTAGCTTCTTGTGGAGATGATAATGGCACACAGCCTGTGACTCCACCAACTCCAGCATCAGCAGGTTCATTTGTATTAAACAACAAAACTTATACATTAGATAACACTGTTGTATTGGTTGATGCAGTAAAAGATGATGCAGGAAACAATACTATCGTTAGTTACCCTGTTGATATTGACGGAGATGGAACACAAGAAATAGGAACTGTATGGTCATTCATTTCTTACAATGGTGATGATGCGTCTACTTCAGAAAACTACACACAATACCGCGTTTTTGTTCCAGTTAATGGAGACCAGCTTGTACTTCCAAATGAAGCTGAAACGGTTTACTACGCTGGTGGTTTAGCAATTTATGCAGGAGATGCTGAAAAACCTGCTGACATAGGTGCATCTTTAACTTCATTCTCTACAACTATCAACTCACTTGATATTGAAGGTTCAACAGTTAAGTATGCAGCTAACTTCACTACTGACACTTCTACTTTCAATCTAAACTACGATGGTGTATTAGCTGCTGCAAGTTTTAGAATTGTACAACCTAGTGCTCAAGCAAAAGAAAACATTAACGGAAAAATCGATTTAAATAACACTAAATCTATCGATTTAAAAAACGCTAAATTAGTTTTAAAAAAATAATTAAATCGTAATTAACAAAAAGAAAGCTGCCAAAAAATGGCAGCTTTTTTTACACTCATTTTTATTAATTCAAAGAAGTTTAATATACTATCTCAATAACAAATAATACTACTTAACACTCGCAAGATCAGATTTATTACCACCTCTTCTCTTAATAATTACAAAGAATATTTTATTATTATTTATCAACTTATCTTAAATATTACTACTTCCTTTTAGTCAAAAAAAAAAGATGGTTTTCACCATCTTTAAAAATGTATTTTTAAAATCTTTAACTTCTCTTACAATTCATTTGAAGCTTGAGAAGGGAAGTTTTTAATATCATTATCAAACAAATACAATCCACCTTTATCATCTCCGATTAAGTTGATTTTATCTAAGATAGTACGTGCTGTAGCTTCTTCTTCGATTTGTTCTGCCACATACCATTGTAAAAAGTTATGAGTTGCATAATCTCTTTCTTCTAATGAAATATGTACTAAATCGTTGATACTTTTAGAAACGAAAACCTCGTGCTCAAATAACTGGCTAAACAACGTTTTAAAAGAACTATGATCTAATTTTGGTTGTTCTACACTTGGAATTAATGCTTCTCCTCCACGTTGATTAATGTATTTAATCAATTTTAGCATATGCATACGCTCTTCATCAGATTGTGCATACATAAAAGTAGCAATTCCTTCGAAACCTTGGTTTTCTGCCCAAGAAGCCATTGCTAAATAAATTTGAGAAGAATCTCCTTCTAATTTCACTTGTTCGTTAAGTCCTTTTTCAATTGCTTTTGATAACATAATAACTTGTCTTTATTGGTTAAACTTATTTACAAAATTTTTAATTCTAATAGATAACTCTTCATTCACTGGCACAAGAGGTAGTCTCAAGGTATTTTCGCACAAACCAAGATGCTTAAAAACCTCTTTAATACCTGCTGGATTGCCTTGTTCAAATATCATATCGATAATTTCCATCATTTGATATTGTATTGCATAAGCTTCGTTAACCTTTCTTTCTAATGCTAGATTTACAAGCGTAGAAAATGGCTTTGGAAATCCTTCTGCGATTACGGAAATCACTCCTGCACCACCAGCCAATACCATCGGTAGAGTAATGATATCATCACCTGAAATCACTAAAAAGTCTTTTGGAGTTTCTTTGATTAACTGCATTGCTTGTACCAAATCTCCAGCAGCTTCTTTAATTCCGATAATATTATCAAACTCATTTGCTAATCGCACTACTGTTTTAGGCAACATATTACTTGACGTACGACCTGGAACATTGTACAATATTACTGGCAGTGGACTTTTTTCAGCGATACATTTAAAATGCTGATAAATTCCCTCTTGAGTTGGTTTATTGTAATAAGGAGACACAGATAAAATAGCATCAAATCCTTTTAAATTCTCTTCATTCAATTGAGAAATCACTTCTGCTGTGTTGTTCCCACCTACACCTAACACTAAAGGAACTCTATTATTATTTACACTAATTACAGTAGATTTCACCAATTCTTTTTCTTCAAAAGTCAATGTTGCAGCTTCAGCTGTTGTACCTAAAACTACTAGATAATCTACCCCTCCTGAAATATTATACTCTACGATGCGTTGCAAAGCATCTACATCTACAGAAAAATCTTTTTTAAAGGGTGTAATCAATGCAACACCTGTTCCGATAAATTTTTTCATATTATTTTTCTAGAAAATCTATTTACATACAAATATATTTCTTTTTTCAACAAGACTCAAACATATTTATCACCTTGCTATTTATTTGTTGCAAGTCTAAATACATTCAAAAAATCAGAAACAGTCAGGGTTTGAAGAAACAAATAATTGTAAAGTACTTGGGGAAAGTAAAGGAATATCAAGATTAAGTCCTCTAAGAATGAAAAGCACTCCTAATACTATTATAAAAAATGGAACTATTTTTAATATTTTATTCCTAGTGGTTGCTGTAATAAATTGAGAAAAGTAAACTACTGCAGACATCAACGGGATAGTTCCCAATCCAAACAACGCCATATATATAGCACCTCTAAACACATCCTGAGTTGCTAAAGCTCCAAAAAGTGCCACATAAATCATAGCACACGGAAGCCATCCATTAAAAAAGCCAATAATGTAAAAAGAGAGAATGTTTGTTTTCTTTAAATGAATACCAAGTTGCTTTTTTATATGATTTAAAACGTTGTTTATCGGTTTTAAAAATGAAAACTGTTGTGCTTTATTTTTAGGTATCAAGACATATACAATCATTGCAATTCCAATAAAAATTGAAAATTTTTGTTGAAATCCTGCTAGAAAAAAGCCTCTACCTAACCACCCAAAAAGCACACCTAAAATGACATAAGATGTAATACGTCCTAAGTGATACAACATTATTCTAATGGCTTTTTGAGAAGCATTCAACCCGTGTATAGGTAACATCATAGCTATAGGGCCACACATTCCCATACAGTGAAGACTAGACAAAAAGCCAAAGAATAATGCACTTATCATATTAATTATGGAATCAAAACGGTTTGTTTGTGAAGATATTCTTCATTTTCGTAACTCCAATCTACTTCTACATTCCACTTCCCTGAAACTAATTGAGATTTTGGAATTAACAAAGCATTTTCTTGTAGTGAAATAGGAAATTCTGTATCTAATTTTTCATCAGAAAGTCTCTTAAGCACCACTTTTCCTTTAATTGCTTCTTTTTTAAATTCCTGTGGAAAAGAAATTACTAAACCTTCTGAAACAACTTCAATAGAAAATTTATTTCCTAATGTTTTCCCATTAGTTTCTTTTTTATAATTGCTATTTATTTGTTGCTCTTTTTGGTAGTACTCTTCTGTTTCTAACTGATTGTCAAGAGCGGGATTGGTTTGCACTCTAATTACATATTGTAAAATAAATACAATAAAACAGAGCATTGCTAAAACGATACCATATCCCCAATTCCATTTAAAATTCATATCTTATTCCATTAAAATTTTCTAGGCCCTAAGAAATTTGTAGATGTTTTATCTATCAATTCTTCACCGCTATACACTTCTATTTCTACATTATTTCGACTTCCATCTAAAAATGCAGGATTAATATCTATAAACAAGGTGCCTTCTGCCATATCTTCGCGTTTTACAGATATATTTTGATTTCCTACCACTTTTATTGACCCTTGAGGTTTTACTAATTTAAATGATATTTTCTCAAAATCTCTAACTGTTTTATTAGCGATTTTGTAGGTATATACATTTCTAATATCCTCCCCTACGTGCTGAAGTGTTTGTCCTGGTAGTCTTAAAATTTTTGCCTCAACATCGCTACGCAAAAACATTAAACCTACTAGCAAAGATATTAAAACAAACAATACAGCTGTATATCCTTTCATACGAGCAGTGAATTTGAATTTTTCATTTTTTGCAATTTCAGATTCCGATGCATAACGTATCAATCCTTTTGGAAGATTTACAGATTCCATCATATGGTCACAAACATCAATACAAGCTGTACAATTGACACATTCTAATTGCGTACCATTACGGATATCAATATTTGTTGGACATACATGAACACATTGTTTACAATCGATACAGTCTCCATAACCTTTTTCTGCACGATCTTCATTCTTTTTAAACTTTGCTCTACCAGAAGTAGCCTCACCTCTTTTATAGTCATAAGCAACTACGATAGATTTATCATCTAGCAACACTCCTTGCAAACGTCCATAAGGACAAGCAATGATACATACTTGTTCTCTAAACCACGTAAAAATAAAATAGAAAACTCCTGTAAAAATCAACAATGCAACCAATGTTCCCAAGTTAGCCATAGGACCTTCTTTAATCATTGACAATACATTATCGCTACCTATAATATACGACAAGAAAACATTAGCAATTAAGAATGAAATGATTAAGAAAATAAACCATTTCAATCCTTTTTTACGGATTTTTTCACCGTTCCACTCTTGCTTATCTAAACGAATTTGAGCTCCTCTATCTCCTTCAATCCAATATTCGATTCTACGAAAAATCATTTCTAGGAAAATAGTTTGAGGACAAATCCAACCACAGAAAATACGCCCAAAAGCTACGGTAAATAAACTGATAAAAACCACACCGATGATCATTGAAATCACAACCAGGTAAAAATCTTGTGGCCAAAATGGTATTCCAAAAATATTAAATTTTCTATCGATGACGTTCAACAAAATAAATTGGTTCCCATTAACTTTGATAAATGGCGCTGCAAACAAAAAGGCAATAAGAAAATAACTTACCAATTTACGTTTGTCATAATATTTCCCATCAGGTTTTTTAGGATATACCCATACTCGTTTACCGTCGGCATCAACAGTTCCAATGGTATCTCTAAAACTTTCGTTATCTATATTTTTCATCTTCTAAAATTAAAAAAAGGTCACAACTTTAAATAAAGCTGTGACCTTAAAAAAATAAAACTAAAACTATAATTACAATGTTCGATAATTACGAACGAATTACTTGCTTGCTTCTTCTTTATTTTCTTCAGTTGTCGCAGCTGCTTCCTCTTTCGCTCCTTCATCAGAAGGTGCCGGAGCCTCTGCTACATACTTATCTCCTTCAGGACCTTTTGCATCAGCAGGATTTGTCCCTTGAAGAGAAACGATATAACTCGCAATTTTTTGAATATCTGAAGGTTTAATTTGCGCTTTCCAAGGCACCATTCCTTTTCCATCGCGTCCACCTTCCATAATAGTATTGAAAATATCTTTGATATCTCCACCTAAAATCCAATATTCATCTGTCAAGTTTGGTCCAATTGCACCACCTCCATCTGCTTTGTGACAAGCAACACAATTTGTATCATATAGAGCTTTACCTGCTGCAAGATCTGCTGGTTCAGTTAACAATGTTACTTGTTCTTTAGTCAACATATCAGGAGCCGTTTTCTTATATGCTTCTACTTGCACACGTGCAATTTCCATTTCTTTTTCTAATTCAGCATACTGGTTTTCACCTCCAAACAAATGGAATTTAGCTAAATACACTACAGAGAAAATAATTGTTCCGTAGAATAGATATACCCACCAAGGTGGTAAATCGTTGTCTAACTCTTTAATACCGTCATAATCGTGGTTTAATTCAATAGCACCTTCTTCTTCAATCGATTTTGATTTCGTAAGTTTTGCCATTAATTTTTTGTAACATTCTGACTCTGTAATTGGCAGACTATCTTTGCGTTCTTTTTCTGCACGCTCTTCAGGTGTCATCAACATATTTAACACCTTATTTACAGATGAAGCTGTAATTTCTACGATAATCAAAACGAAGAAAAACAACAACATTAATATTAGCACCAATGGATGCTCTACAAATGCAGGCTTATTACCTGACCCCAAAAACAGCTCCATTGCTCCGTAAAACATCAAAAATAGCAATGGAATCCTTACGTATACTGGAAATAACTTTTTCATACTGACATTGTTTAGTGTTCTAAATCTTTAGTTTTCCCTTCTTCAAATGGAAGGTTACTCAACTCATCTATACTTTTCTTTTTATACCCTACTACCCATACAAATAGTCCTACAAAAAATATAAAGAAAATGAGAAGGGAAATGATGGGGTATATTTCTATACCCGCAATCGTTTCCATATTATGTTTAATGAACTTCAACATATTATTTTACTTCATCTTTTACTTTAATATCAGTACCTAGACGTTGTAGATATGCTATAAGTGCAGTAATTTCTCTTTCACTCATTGGTACAAACTCTTCTCCTCTAGTTTGTGCTTCTTTCTTACTTTGCTCATAAGATTTCACATAGTCAGGGTCTGACTCTAGATTTTTAGCTATTTTAGCTGCTTGTTCTTTGATAGATTTTTCTGCATTAGCAATATCTTGATCTGTATAAGGAACACCTAACGTTCTCAATACTTCTAATTTTTTAGTGATATCACTATAGTCCATTTGTCTATTTTCAAACATCCATTTGTATCCTGGCATAATAGATCCTGGAGAAGTACTTTGTGGATCCCACATATGGTTGAAATGCCAGTTATCTGAATATTTACCTCCTAAACGGTGTAAATCTGGACCTGTTCTCTTAGACCCCCACAAGAATGGATAATCGTAAACAAATTCTCCTGATTTTGAATATTCTCCATAACGCTCAACTTCAGAACGGAACGGACGAACCATTTGTGAGTGACATCCAACACATCCTTCTCTGATGTATAAATCTCTACCTACTAATTCAAGTGGTGTATAAGGTTTTACACTTTCGATTGTAGGAATGTTTGAGTCTACTACTATTGTTGGTATAATTTGAACAATACCTCCAATTAATATAGTTACCAAAGCAAATACTGTCATCTTAATTGGCTTTCTTTCTAACCAAGTATGGTAAGATTCACCTTTAAGACGGTTTGGTGAAATTCTTGCTAATGCAGGAGCTTCTGCCATTTCATCTTCTACAGGACTACCAGCTTTAACTGTTTTTACAATATTGTAAACCAATACTAAAATACCAATTACATACAAAGTACCTCCTACAGCACGCATATAGTACATCGGTAAGATTGCAGTTACTGTTTCTAAGAAGTTACCATATTTTAGTGTTCCGTCTGGATTAAATTCTTTCCACATTAAGTGTTGATTAAATCCTGCTACATACATTGGTATTGCATACAAGATAATACCTAATGTTCCAATCCAGAAATGGAAGTTTGCCAATGCTTTTGAATAAAGCTCTGTTTTTGTCATTCTTGGAATCAACCAATAAACGATACCGAATACCATGAAACCATTCCAAGCCAAAGCTCCAACGTGTACGTGTGCTACAATCCAATCTGTATAGTGAGCAATAGCGTTTACGTTTTTCAAAGACAACATTGGTCCTTCAAACGTTGCCATACCATATCCTGTAATCGCAACTACGAAAAATTTCAATACTGGCTCTACTCTAACTTTATCCCATACTCCTCTAAGAGTAAGTAATCCGTTGATCATACCTCCCCAAGATGGTGCAATAAGCATCACTGAAAACACTACACCTAAATTTTGAGCCCATTCAGGTAATGCAGTATATAATAAGTGGTGAGGTCCTGCCCAAATATATAAGAAAATCAACGACCAAAAGTGGATAATAGATAATCTATAAGAGTAAACTGGTCTGTTTGCCGCTTTAGGCACATAGTAATACATTAATCCCAAGAACGGAGTAGTTAAGAAGAATGCTACCGCATTGTGTCCATACCACCATTGCACCAAAGCATCTTGTACACCCGCATATATAGAATAAGATTTCAAGAAGCTAACTGGCAATTCTAAGTTATTAAAAATATGCAAAATAGCAACAGTAACGAATGTTCCTAAATAAAACCAAATTGCAACATACAAGTGACGTTCTCTTCGGTTAAGGATTGTCATAATCATATTCAACCCAAATACCACCCACACCACTGCAATTGCAATATCAATAGGCCACTCTAACTCTGCGTATTCTTTTGAACTTGTATATCCAAAAGGAAGCGTAAGAACTGCAGATATAATAATTAACTGCCATCCCCAAAAGTTGATATTACTCAACACATCGCTATACATACGCGTTTTTAACAATCGTTGAAGAGAATAATATACCCCTCCAAAAATTGCATTCCCCACGAAAGCAAAAATCACTGCATTGGTATGCAATGGTCTTAGCCTACCGAAACTCAACCACGAAATACCGTCAGTCAAGTTGGGAAACATAAACATAATTGCTAACAACAAACCTACCGCCATACCTATAACACCATATAGTATAGAGGCGTAAAGAAATTTCTTTACAATTTTGTTGTCATAGTAAAATTGTTGCATTTCCATAACTAATTAATTTGAATTGTTTTTATTATTTATATTACTTTGTTTTACTTCTTTGTTTGTTTTACTATTTTTTACTACTTCATCTTCAAACAACATTCTTACAGATGGAGTATAATCGTCGTCAAACTGTCCATTCTTTACTGATTTTATAAACAGAAAAAGAAAGATTACTGCGACCAAAACACTGATACATATCAATATATATATTACGCTCATACTACTAATTATTGGAAACAAATTTAGAGTTACACAATGGGTTAAAATATGATATTTGTCATTTATTTAATATTTTTTTAAGACCATACTCACATCGCTTCTTAATTCTCACTTTCTCTAAATATTGCACTTTTCCTTTGATTTCTTTCTTATAGAAAAACACGAGTACTAATTTACACATTATCCCAATACATTAACAATACATTAACTATTTATTCCCATTCTAAAAAAGCTAGAAAAACACTTATTTTTAAGCCTTTTTTTTCTGTATTTTTGCGCAAACAAAATTTTCTTCTATGGCTTTCCACTTTGACTACTTCAACAAAATTCGAGGTATTCGCACTGGTATTCGTGTATATAGTGATATTTTGGTTGAAAAATCTTTAGATGTTTGGAACATCAAAACGAAAGTAGGACTCTTCTTTATTTCGTTGCTTACCTCTATTGCCGGTGCTTATTTTTTATCACCTGAAGAATTTTCTAAAGCTCAAACATACACCTTATTTGTATTGTTTTTTGCAATACTATTATGGGTAACAGAAGCTATTCCTCCGTTCGCTGTAGGAATTGCCATCTTATGTTTTCTTGTCTATACAATGGGCACGGTTGAGGGAGCAACTATTTCTCCTGAAGTGATTTCCAATGCGTGGTCTGACAGTGTTATTTGGATTTTCTTAGGCGGATTTTTTCTCAGTGAAGGTATGCGAAAAACCAATTTAGATATTGCGCTTTTTAAATCTACAATTTCGCTTTTCGGAAATAAACCAAAATTTTTACTTTTGGGAATCATTGTAGTTACTTCTATTTTGTCTTTAATTATTTCAAATACAGCAACTGCTGCAATGATTTTAGCATCTGTAACACCACTTATAGATAACGAAGGTAAAAAATCTCCGCTTACAAAATCTATTTTAATCAGCATTCCAGTTGCAGCCACTTTTGCAGGTATGGCTAGCTTGGTTTCCTCCCCTCCCAACCTAATTGTGGCCGACGTTTTAAAATCTCGTGGTTTCTCTGTTTCTTTTAACGATTGGTTGGTTCTTGGAGTACTTCCTGCAGTTTTCCTTCTATTGGGATTTTGGTATGTTGTTGATAAAAAATATCTTCAAAAAACAAAAGAAGTCGATTTATCTTTCCTCGACATAAAGATTATTTACACAGATAAAACGCGTTTACAAAGACTATTTGTTTTAGTAATTCTTTTTCTAACAATTTTCTTATGGATGTTAGGACATCATTGGGATATCCCAACGGCAGGAACAGCTTTAATTCCCATTATGTTTTTACCAATGCTTGGTGTTATAACGGCTGAAGATGTAAGAAAACTCCCTTGGGACACTTTAATGCTTGTTGCAGGAGGATTAGCTTTAGGTATTGCAATTAAAGAATTACTTGCTCCGTATTTCTCTACACATCTTCTGAACTTCCAACTGAATAAAATTACAATGATGTGTATTTTTGGATTGGTTACTATAATCTTCTCCAATATAATGAGTAGTACAGCAACAGCCACTATCATCATTAATATTGCAGCAGTGGTTTTACCCAATGATCAAATACTACCTGTTGCATTAGTTGTAGGATTATGTTCTTCTTGTGGACTGTTCCTTCCAGTTTCTACTCCGCCAAATGCTATCGTTTTTAGTACTGGTATGCTCAAACAATCTGATTTTCATCTTGGTGGTATTTTCGGTGGTGTTTTCGGTTTGATAATTGCCATTCTATGGGTTTTGTTTCTTGATGCAACAACTCCATTTTTAGAAAATCTAGTATCAATTAAATAAATAGAATATTCAACAAAAACATTCAATACACTTATAATATTTTAGTATTTTAGCCCAAAATTAGACTTTCATATATGAAAACTATCAAAAATTATTTAC
>JBHBEQ010000081.1:0-4569 GCA_041785575.1 Flavobacterium sp. | reverse complement strand
TTATAATTATTTGTATCTATTATTGTTTTTTTGTTACAATTACACTTCAAAATAAAAACTTTTAGTCTGAGTATTTATTATTTTTGCAGTATGATACAACACAAAGTAATTCTGTCGTTAGGTAGCAACCTAAATAACAGACTTGAATATCTAGAAAAAGCCATACAACTCATTCATAATAAAATTGGTACAGTTGTTCGACTTTCACAAGTTTATGAATCTCCTGCTTGGGGATTTGAGAGTATTCCTTTTTACAATATCTCTATACTAATTCACACACATAAAGAACCTTTGGAGGTTTTAGAAGAAATACAACTAATAGAGCAATCTTTAGGAAGAAAACGCACAAAAGAAGGTTACGAGGCTCGAACATTAGATATTGATATCATATTTTATGACGATATACACATTCAGTCTGAAAATCTTGTTATCCCACATCCATTGATGCACAAACGCAATTTTGTGTTGGTTCCTACTTTGGAAATCACTCCTGATTGGACACATCCTATTTTCAATAAAAACATCACCGAATTGAACAAAGAAAGTATGGATACTTCGATGGTAAAACCTATTGAAAAAATCATTCCTCCTCTATCAAAATACCATTTTCCAAAGAATATGATTTTATGTATTGAAGGTAATATTGGTAGTGGAAAAACTTCATTAGCCTCTAAAATTTCTGAAGATTTTGGGGTAGATCTTGTATTAGAACCTTTTGCAGAAAATCCTTTTCTCGAAAATTTTTATAAAAACCCTAAGCGTTTTGCACTTGCATTAGAAATGCAATTTTTAGTAGATAGATTCTCACAGTTAAATGATTTACAACAAAATTCTACTTCCACTTTTATGGTTGCAGATTATCATTTATCAAAATCACTTCTATTTGCCAAAACTACCTTAAAGAAAAAAGAACGAAAATTATTTGAAACGTATTTTAAATTGTTATCTGAAAAAATAGAAATTCCATTTTTCTATGTTTTTCTAAAACAATCAACAGAAAATTTACTCAAAAACATAAAAAAAAGAGGACGTAATTTTGAAAAAAATATTTCATCGGAATATTTAAACGAACTCAACAAAAAATACGAGAAATACTTTAATGAAACACCTCTTCTATCTCCTTTAATTATCGAAGTGGTTCAGTTAGATTTTATACAAAAACAATCCGATTATTTACACATTTTAGACCTGATTCAAAAAAATATTTATGATTCAAATAACTAATTCTAAATCTGCAATACGATTTATCTTCATTACAATGCTAATTGACATCATTGGAATAGGTATTATTATTCCAGTGATTCCGAAATTGCTTCAAGAGCTAAATCATTCTAACGTAAGTGAAGCTGCCAAACTTGGAGGTTGGTTGGCATTTGCCTATGCTGCTACTCAGTTTGTTTTTGCCCCAATAATGGGAAATTTGTCAGATAAATTCGGACGCCGGCCTGTCTTGCTTCTTTCTATGCTCGCCTTTGCATTTGATTATCTGATGCTAGCACTATCTACAAACATTTATTATTTATTTTTAGCTAGAATCGTAGCTGGTATCACTGGTGCAAGTATTTCTACTGCTATGGCTTATATGGCAGATGTGAGCACTCCTGAAGAAAAAGCTAAAAACTTTGGACTCATAGGTGCTGCTTTTGGTATTGGCTTTGTCATCGGACCTGTAATTGGTGGACTTTTAGGACAATACGGTTCTAGAGTTCCTTTTTACGCAGCTTCGATATTGTGTTTACTCAACTTTATTTATGGTTACTTTGTATTACCCGAATCGTTGTCAAAAGACAAAAGACGTGATTTTGAATGGAAAACAGCAAATCCGGTTGGAGCTTTATTGCGATTAAAAAAATATCCAAAAATTACTTACCTGATTGCAGCAATGTTTTTTATGTATTTTGCCAACCATTCAGTAAATGGAAATTGGGGATTTTACACAATTTATCGCTATCAATGGGATGAAAAAATGATTGGAATTTCACTCGGTGTTGTAGGTATTCTTACAGCTTTAGTACAAGGAGTACTCACGAGATACCTTAATCCTATTATTGGAAATAGCAAGAGTATTTTATGGGGATTTTCTTTTTATCTCATTGGATATTCTTTATTTGCAGTTGCAGAAGAAGCTTGGATGATATTTGTATTCCTTCTTCCATTTTGCCTTGGAGGTATTTCAGGCCCAGCACTTCAAAGCGAAATTACCAATCACATACCAGCAAACGAACAAGGTCAAATTCAAGGAACTTTAGCGAGTCTAAACAGCGCAACAGCTATTTTAGGTCCTGTAATAATGACTAATATTTTTTATTATTTCACGAAAGATACTGCACCTTTTATTTTCCCTGGAGCTCCTTTTGTTTTAGCTGCAATATTCGTTATTTTTGCATTAATTTTCGCTAAAAAAGGTCTAGATTTACTAACAAAAAACAAGAGTAAAAATGAGTAATTTGTATTATATAGACAGGTCAAATGTTTCTTTTGACGATTTTGTTGTTTCTGATGCAATTAAAGAACATTTAAAAGCTTTTTTAAACGAACAACAATTTAAAGAAGTTTTTCAACAATACCACATACCTGTTTCTAATAAACTATTACTCTACGGAGATAGCGGTTGTGGCAAAACAATGACTGCAAAAGTTATTGCCAACCACCTCAACAAAAAACTCGTAATCGTAAATCTAGCAACTATTATCTCTTCCAAATTGGGAGAAACAGCAAAAAACCTAGAATCTCTATTTAAAGAAACGCAATATGAAAGTATGGTTTTACTTTTAGACGAATTTGATTCTCTTGGACAAATTAGAGATTACGACAACAAAGATAATTCAGAAATGAAACGAGTGGTTAATGCCATTATTCAACTTATGGATTATTTCCCTCAAAAATCTATTCTCATTGCAGCAACCAATCAAATACACATGATTGATGAAGCTCTGAAAAGACGTTTTGAATGGCAAATAAAATACGAGAAGCCTAACCAAAAAGCACTTGATGAATTATATGACTTATTATTAAAGAACATTCCTGAACAATACCACCCTAAGGAGCGAGTTTACAATTTGTCTTATGCAGAAGCTAAAGACTTATTATACAAAGAAGTCAAAAAAGCCATTATTCTCGAGCACGAACGAAACCAATAAATTATGAAAAAAATGGACTGGCAACAATTGTTGTCTTTGAAAAAACATGGTGATCAATTCAACCGCAATAGAAAAGATGAAAATCCATCGCGAATTAGTTTCGAAGTCGATTTTGATCGCATTATTTTTTCGCATCCCTTTAGAAGTTTACAAGATAAAACTCAAATCATTCCATTATCTAAAACAGATTTCGTACACACCCGACTCACACATAGCTTAGAAGTTTCTGTTGTAGGTCGTTCGCTCGGAAGATTAGTGGGAAAATGTATATTAGAGAAATATCCCGAATTAGTTGAAAACGGATATACTATCAATGACTTTGGTGCCATTGTTGCAGCTGCGTGTTTATCTCACGACATTGGAAATCCACCTTTCGGACATTCTGGAGAAAAAGCTATTGGTGATTTTTTCAAACACGGAAAAGGAGAATCTTATCGCCTTGACCTTACAGAAAAAGAATATCAAGATTTCATAAATTTTGAAGGTAATGCCAACGGATTTCACATACTTACAAACTCAAGACCCGGCTCTGAAGGTGGTCTTAGACTTACATACGCTACTTTAGGTGCATTTATGAAATATCCAAAGGAAAGTTTACCTTATAAACCAACTAACGATATTTCTGATAAAAAGTACGGATTTTTTCAAGCAGATAAATACACTTTCCAAGAAATAGCATTAGAACTCGGTTTGTTAAAAAAAGATGGAGAAGACATACGATATCATCGACACCCATTAACCTATATCGTTGAGGCAGCTGATGATATTTGTTATACAATTATTGACTTTGAAGATGGTATCAATTTAGGTTGGATTCCTGAAGAGCATGCATTAGAGTTTTTAATCAAAATTGTAAAAAATAAAATAAACTCTGCTAAATATTCTCAATTACAAACAAAAAAAGAGCGCATTGCCTACCTTAGAGCACTCGCAATAGGTAGCTTGATTGATGATGCTGTACGAGTTTTTATGGAAAACGAAGATAAAATACTAACTGGCTCTTTTGAATATTCTCTCACCGATAAGTGCTCTTATGTAGCACAAATGAAAGATATTATCAATATAAGTATTTCGAATATTTATCAAAATCAAGAAGTTGTGAAAAAAGAAATTGTTGGTTATCAAGTCATTCACACTTTACTTGAACATTTCACCACAGCACTTAACAACAAATATTTGGGTAAAACCACACATATAGACGATTTAATACTTAAAATTTTACCCACGGAATTCCACAGCGAATCCAACAATTTGTATTTAAGATTATTGAGTGTTTGTAATTTTGTTTCCTTACTCACCGATGGTAAAGCATTAGAAATTTATCAAACACTAAAAAAAATAACTAAAAACCCCAAAATCTATAAAGCTTTTGGGGTTTGTTTTTTTATTTAATCAACTCGCGAATCTGAATTCCAGAATTGTTGTGGTA
>JBHBEQ010000080.1:0-2591 GCA_041785575.1 Flavobacterium sp. | reverse complement strand
CAACTTTTCACGAATTAGCTCACGCTTCACACTTCAGACAAGTAGGTAGTGGATATTGGATAAAATATATCAATTATATTATTACTTACGGTGCTTATGGTGATGGAAGTGGTATGAATAATGGTGTAGCAGCAGTAGGCGAAATGTGGGGGTACTATTATGGTTACTTCCTTACTTTGCAACATTTTGGAAATAACAACAACAATCCAATCATTAAACCTGGTGCATTAGAAGATTTTACGCCTGTAAATAGACCAGATACTAGAGACATAAAAGTACCTAAAGACACTACAAATAGAATTTTCAGAATGGAGGGTTGGATTCCTGTTGGTATATTACATGATTTAATAGACAGAAATGTAGACGTTATTAGACCTAGATTTACCGATAATGTAAATGGTTATACAATTAGTCAGATTTTTGGAGCATTAAGACCAGAAGTTGAAACCATTCAAGGTTTTAGAAATAGCTTATTACAAAATAATGGAAACAACCAACAACATGCCGTAAACAATTTATTTGAGGCGTATTTTTACAACTAAACAATCTATGTAATTATGAAAAAGTTTATATTATTAATTTTGTTCACATTGTCTTTTGTAGCATGCAATCCTGAATATTGTTATGACTATTTTATTCTTAATACATCTCAGAATAGTGTAGAACTGTTCTTTTATGGAGAAGAAATTTCACAAATAATGTTAGAAAATAATAAACAAATAACACAAATTTCTTTTTGTGACGATAGAGGGAATAAATCTCATTTCGAATATCATTTGATTGATTCTATTCAAGTTAAAGTAAATGATATTGTAAAAAAAACCTACTATCCAAATGATACAGGAAAAAGTATTTTTAAAACGCAAGACCGTGAATCGTGGAAATTGGTAGAAAGTAGAAAGCATTACAGTAAGTTTGTTTTTGAAATAACGGAAGCGGATTTACAATAACCACTTCCAACAACAGCAGTTTGGCAAAATGGTGGGTTCAGTGCCAAATTCAAACGAAGTTTTTCGATTGAACTTTTGTACAAAACGGAACATTTGTGTTTCTGTTTCCGCCACTTCGCCAAGCTGCAAACCGTTAGCTGTCATACTAAAAGAGAATAGAAAATGAAACAACACGGAGAAATAAAATATATTATAGTTAGCGTTTTACTATTACTTTTTTGTTCTTGTAACAATAAAGAAAATCAGGACAACGTGAAATCTATGAACGAACCTAGTAGACCAATGAGAGAATTAGAATACCTTGTTCTTGAAAAAGGTGACACAAATGCTTATTCAGAATTGGACATTGCCTACCTAGACTATGGACACGGTGAATTTTTCAAGTTTGCAAAAGTAATGGCAGATAAATACGACTATACTCAGGCATATTTTGATGTTTATTTTCAAACATTAAAATCAACTCAAAGAAAAGGAACAACACTTAGCTTAGACAGTTGCTCAATTGAAGAACGAAATCTTGCTATTAAATACCTGAAAATGGCTGAAAAAAAAGGACACCACCAAGCAAAAGACGAAATAGAAGAATTGAAGAAGGAAGGATTTATAAAATAAAAAAGCATTGAATCGACATATAAATAAAAAAGTACGAACAGCTAACAGCCGTTTTGCAAAAGCGGGGGTTTCGTGCTTCTATGACAGTGAAGTGCTTAATTCTAACTTTGTGCATCTAATGAAGTTTAGTGCAGAAAATCCCCGCCTTCGGCAATACCCAAACCGTTGTAGGAAATTTTATAACAGACCGTTTCAAGAATATCGCTTTAGCAACTTTGATTGACTGAGGGAAAATAGAAAGAAATGCTTTGACAAAAGATACTGTAATAGAATTTCTAAAAAATGATTATTAACAAAAATTAAAATTTTATGAAAAAAAATGTTTTAAAAATTGTAGGTTTAGCAGTATTACTAACTTTTTCAAACTGTACCTCTGACAGCAGAAGTAATTTAGATATTACTCCTACTGAAACATCAGCAAATGTTAGTACTTTAAAAAATAATTTGACAAAATTTAATAAAGATTTTAAGTACAAGACGAATACAAATTTAAACTTAGTTGGAAAAAAGAAGTGGTGGCAAACTGCTCTACAAGTTGCTGCAATTGCAACTGGTGATGCTTCTGGTGCTGCTGCTGGAGTTTGGGCTGTACAAGGTTTAGCAGGAGCGGTTGGTGCCGCAACAGCAGGAACTGGATACGCTGTTGTATCAGGTGTTGCTGGAGTAATTGGAGCAGCAGGTGGTTCTTACGCAGCATATTGCAGTACTGGTGGACATTGTAGAGGAAGATTTAATAATGTTGACCCAAGAGGTGCTTCTGTAACTTACGATTTTCCAACAAAATATGATTACATAGAAAACTTTGGAACACTTCACAATTCTGCTTTAGCAAATATGTATCTATCTGAAAATAATGTTTCCGAACAGATTTGGGTTGAGAACAATATTCCAAATATTAATGAAGTCAATTATAATGTACTTTTGGGAAGTGGTGAGTACATAAATTTGAAAAATAATATAAATTCTATTACTGACAATTATAAAGCATCAAATTATGATGTTGAAAAACTTCTCAACGATTATTTAAAT
>JBHBEQ010000079.1:0-11357 GCA_041785575.1 Flavobacterium sp. | reverse complement strand
TGAGGATGAAAATCCGCGTTTTCAATAGCTGTGAAAACATCAGAAGTTTTCACATTTTCAATAAAACGGTCTAAAACAATTGTTGAAGCACCACAAGCTTTCATTGCTTCGTAATACATTTCATAATGACTCAATCTTCTTCCGTCTAAAGCAATATCTGATTCTTCTGCTAATACTATTTCATTTATCAAATATCTCGTTTGAGGAGCATCTGATGCAAACCAAGGAGTAGAAACACAAGTAAGTTTTTGCTGAAGAGCTTTTAGCAAAGACATAAAGTCCCAAACTGCATACACATGATGCTCTACAAAAACACGCAAATGTTTAGCTTCCTTAATTTTATTATACAAACTATGAGTGAGCAACATTTGACGTTGCTTTGATATATAATCGTTTACTTTTTGAATAGTATCCATAAAAAATAAAAAAACCTCTGCGAACAGAGGTTGTATAAATTGTAAAAAAAATTATCCTTTAAGAGCTTCAGCCCCTCCAACAATTTCTAAAATTTCGTTAGTAATTGCAGCTTGACGAGCTTTGTTGTAAGTCAATTTCAATTGATCTCTCAAGTCTTTTGCGTTATCCGTTGCTTTGTGCATCGCTGTCATACGTGCACCGTGCTCGGCAGCATTTGAATCTAATACAGCTTTAAACAACTGCGTTTTGAGAGATGTAGGAATTAAATTCAAGATAATCTCCTCTTTTGAAGGTTCGAAAATATAATCTGAAACAGCAGTAGAATCTCCTTTTGCAGGAACAAGTGGTAAAAACTGCTCTGTCATTACTACTTGAGTCGCAGCATTTTTAAATTGATTATACACAAGGTCGATTTGATCAAACTCACCTTCGATAAACAAATCCATAATTTTTTGAGCAACTATAGATACGTTTTCAAAAGTTAATTTATCAAACAAATCACTTCTGTTTTCAACTATTTTTTCGGTTTTACAAAGGATATCATTACCTTTTTTACCAATAGTAATTACTCTCACATCTTTACCGCTGTACTTACTGTCAATAAGGTTTCTAGTCGCCTTAAGCACATTGGTATTAAACGCACCACAAAGACCTCTGTTAGAAGTTACTACAACCAACAATACTTTGTTTACTTCGCGTTGTTCGGCATATACTCCAGCGGTATCATTTTCTAGAGTTGCGCTGATATTTTGAATTAATTCTGTCAATTTCTCTGCATACGGACGCATTGCTGTAATGGCATCTTGTGCTTTTTTAAGTTTAGCTGCGGATACCATTTTCATTGCAGACGTAATCTGCATTGTCGAAGAAACAGAGTTAATTCTATTGCGTATTTCTTTTAAGTTTGCCATTGTTAAAAGGTATATTTAATTGCGAGTCAAAATAAAATTTGACTCGCAATATACTTTAATTTTTTAGTATTTAGAAGCTACTTCTTTAGCAACTTTTTCAAGTACAGCAGTCGCTTCATCAGAAAGATTACCTGCTTTTAACGAAGCTAATGTATCTTTGTGAGAAGTGTTTAAAGTTTGTAAGAAATCTCTTTCGAACTCTTTAACTTTCTCTACTGGTACGTTTCTCAACAAGTTTTTAGAACCTGCATAAATAATTGCAACTTGATCTTCCACTTTGTAAGGGTCGTTTACCGATTGTTTCAAGATTTCAACGTTTCTCTTACCTTTTTCGATAACGTTTAATGTAGCAGCATCAAGGTCAGAACCAAATTTAGCAAAAGCCTCCAATTCACGGAATTGCGCTTGGTCAAGTTTTAATGTACCTGATACCTTTTTCATTGATTTAATCTGAGCGTTACCTCCTACACGTGATACAGAAATACCTACGTTGATAGCCGGACGTACACCTGAGTTGAATAAATCAGACTCCAAGAAAATCTGTCCGTCTGTAATAGAGATTACGTTTGTAGGAATATATGCAGAAACGTCTCCAGCTTGTGTTTCAATAATTGGAAGAGCTGTTAATGATCCACCACCTTTTACGATTGGTTTCAAAGACTCTGGTAAATCATTCATATTTTTAGCAATCTCATCGTCAGCGATGATTTTAGCTGCACGCTCTAATAAACGAGAGTGCAAGTAGAAAACGTCTCCTGGATAAGCCTCACGACCTGGTGGACGACGTAAAATCAAAGACATCTCACGATAAGCTACCGCTTGTTTAGACAAATCATCATAAACAATCAATGCAGGACGACCTGTATCGCGGAAATACTCTCCAATTGCTGCTCCTGCCATTGGTGCATATACTTGCATTGGTGCAGGGTCAGATGCATTTGCAGCAACAATAATTGTATAAGCTAAAGCACCTTTTTCTTCTAAAGTTTTAGCAATATTTGCAACAGTTGATGCTTTTTGCCCTACTGCTACATATATACAGTACACTGGTTTTCCAGCGTCATAGAATTCTTTTTGGTTAAGAATAGTATCAATACATACTGTAGTTTTTCCAGTTTGACGGTCACCAATTACAAGCTCACGTTGTCCACGTCCTACAGGAATCATAGCATCTACTGCTTTTACACCTGTTTGTAAAGGTTCTGTTACTGGCTGACGGAAAATTACTCCAGGTGCTTTTCTTTCGATTGGCATTTCGTATAGTTCTCCACCGATAGGCCCTTTACCATCTATTGGATTTCCTAGAGTGTTTACTACACGTCCAATCATTTCTTCACCTACTTTTAGTGAAGCAATTCTTCCAGTTCTTTTTACGATATCTCCTTCTTTTACACCTGTAGAAGACCCGAAAAGTACGATACCAACATTGTCTTCTTCCAAGTTTTGAACCATTGCTTCTAATCCGTTTTCGAACTCAACAAGCTCACCATATTGCGCATTTTGTAATCCGTAAACTCGAGCAATACCATCTCCTATTTCCAATACAGTTCCTACTTCTTCTACTGTAGCTTCTGTACCAAAACCAGATAACTGTTTTTTTAAGATTGCTGATATTTCAGCTGGTTTGATTTCCGCCATTTTCTATTATTTTATCACGAAATTCGTGTGGTGTTTAATTTGTAAATTCTCTTTTTAAATTTTCTAATTTCTCTGCTACAGAAGCGTTGAATTGTTTATCTCCAATTCTAATGATAAATCCTCCAATGATTTCAGGATTTACAATATTTTCTATAACAACTTGTTTTTTATTTGTAAGCTCTTGCACCTTTTCCAAAACTTTTGCTTTAAAGTCTTCTGTCATCTCCACAGCTGTTGTTACATAAGCTATTTCGTTTCCTTTCAACTCATCAAACAATACGTTGTATTTACGTGCAATATCGCCCAATATATCAAAACGTTTGTTTTGCAATAGCAAGTTAAACAAAGATTTTGTATCTTCAGTAGCATTTGCAAAAATTTCTTTCAAAGCATTTAGCTTTACCTCTCCTTTGTGGATAGGATTTTCCAAAAACAATTTCAATTCTTGGCTTTCGCTAACCGCTTGTGAAATATTTTTCATATCTTCACTCACGCGCTCTGCTTGACCTTTTTGATTTGCTACATCTAATATTGCTTTTGCATATCGCACTGCTGCTCTAGACCCTACCATAATCTCACGTGATTAGTTAAGTTTAATTTCTCCTAATAAAGTCTCTGCCAATTTGCTTTGAGCTTCTTTATCAGCTAATTGATTTTTCAACAATTTTTCTGCAATTTCAACAGAAAGTGTAGAAACGTGATTTTTGATTTCTGCCATTGCAGTAGCTTTTTCGCTTTCGATAGTAGCTTTTGCTTGTGCAATAAGTTTCTCTCCTTGTACTTGAGCTTCTTCTTTTGCTTCTGCAATTATTTGCTCTTTTACATCACGAGCTTCTTTTAACATTGCATCTCTCTCCGCTCTAGCCTCTTGCAACAATCTTTCGTTATCTGCTTTTAAATTTTGCATTTCTCTTCTAGCATTATCAGCCGCCGCCAAAGCATCTGCAATACCTTGCTCTCTTGCCTCTAATGCATTTACTATAGGTTTCCACGCAAATTTACCTAGCAAGAAAATCAATACCAGTAATACAATTGCTTGGTAAAAGAACAAACCAAAACCAAAATCGTGAATTAATTTCTCCATTATATAATATATTATTCTATTTTTACTTTTCTCTTGTTTAATTAAACAATATCTGCAACCAACCGCTACAGATATTGTTTGTTTTTACTTAGCTGTTATTATTTTCCTAAGATTAAAGCACCGAATGCTAAACCTTCCAATAACGCTCCGATAATAATCATTGCAGTTTGGATTTTTCCTGCAGCTTCTGGTTGACGAGCAATTGCATCCATTGCAGAAGAACCAATTTTACCTAAACCGTAACCTGCTCCGATCACGATTAAACCTGCTCCAATAATAGTTGGGATTGTCATAATAAATGATTTAAATATAATTAAACAAAATTTTAAACTCAATTTTTATTAATGATGGTCGTGCTCTTGTACCGCAGAACCAATAAACAACGACGACAACATAGTAAAGATAAACGCCTGTAAGAACGCTACTAACAACTCCAACGCAGTTAAGAAAGTAGTTAACAAGAACGAAATCCCTATAGCTCCAGGAGTACTAAGCGCCTCTTTCATTACAAAAGCCACTGCCATAAGCCCCATTACCACTGAGTGCCCCGCTGTAATATTCGCAAACAAACGAATCAACAATGAGAAAGGCTTGGTAAACATCCCTAGAACCTCAATAGGTGCTAAAACTATTTTCATTGGCACAGGCACACCTGGCATCCAAAAAATATGTTTCCAATAATCCTTATTAGCACTTAAGTTTATATACAAAAATGTAAACAACGCTAAACATACTGTAACTGAAATATTACCCGTAACGTTTAAACCTAGAGGCGTCAATCCTAATAAATTCAAAGAGAATATCAAGAAAAACACAGACAACAAATACGGCATAAATTTTTTATACTTTTTCTCTCCAATATTTGGTCTTGCCATCTCATCTCTAACATAAATAACCAAAGGCTCTAAAACTCTACTTACCCCTTTTGGTATGCTATTAGCAGAGTTTTTATACGTTTTTGCCAACGCTGTGAACCCTAAAAACAACAACACTGCAGCAATCAACAAACCTACTACATTTTTCGTAACAGAAAAATCATAAGGCTTTTCGTTTGTTGGATGATGATGATCATCGTAGTTTATTGTCCCTTTATCATCCGTTTTATAAATTTTCCCGTGATAATATTTATACCACTGACCTCCATTTTCTACAGGTTTACCCTTATAAACAAAATCTTCTGTAGACATAAAAAACTTCAATCCATTGTCCACCAAAATTACCGGAAGACCAAACCCATAATGTTTGTGCTCTTTACTATCCGAATAGAACGAATAATAATGATCATCTTGTAAGTGGTGCTGGATATACTCATCCACAAACTCCCGAGAATCTGGCGCTACTTCCGCCTCTTCATGATGTCCGTGAGCATCTTCCACATGCTCAACTTTTGCCTCAGCATTTGCCAAAGTATCATTAACAACATCTGCATGCTGTGCCGTTGACACTGCCGCAAACAACACTGCTGCTAACAAACTAAGTGATTTCTTTAAAGTAATCATACCTTATATATTGCGTTTTGAAGGTTTAATTTTGTGCAAAAGTACAATTTTTTCTCAATATGTACTCTATTATTTTATTTTTTTTACTCCCTTTTTTATTCTTCTTTTTTAGGATTTAAAACTGTGTAGGTTACATACACATCATACATCAAAAACAACAGATAAACTACTACAAAATGGTATTTTAAAACCTCTGATTGTTCGCTCAAATACATAACCTTTTCAAAAAAGAAATAGGTTGATGCCGTTTTTAATGTCAACATTCCTAAAAAAACATATCCAACATTATTCACGGAAACTTTTGCTACTTTATATACAACTAAAATCAAAAGTGCCGAAAACACAAATTGAACAAAATAAATTTGTAAAAGCTGAAACAGCATATCTTGCCAAACATCTTGCTGCTTGAATAGATACTGCGACACTAAATGCAGCAACGACATTATTACTGAAAAACCTAATAAACCTCCTATTTTTGTAGTCAAATTATTCATCTTTTGCTATTTTATTCACTTTCCTAATCACATCGAGTAACGCTAAAAGCACACCAAGTAAAGCACAAATTTTCACAGCCCATCCCCCTAAAGATGGATTTTTCTCATCTATTAATTCTCCTAATTTATAAGAAACAAAAATCACAAAAAACATACTAGTAGGCATAGACACAAAAACCAGCCATTTGTTCGTTTTTCTTTTTTCCTTTGCTTCTTGTATCTTTTTGTTACTTGTGCTTTCTTCTTTCATATTATTTGTTTCGAACCGGTCTTGTAGAATATTTTATTCCTGTTTCAGGATTCTCTACTTTTGCAGAATTATTCTCTGGTACGTTTTTATCAGACTGTACTCTTGACGGCGGCGGTATTGTGGTTGGCGGCGGTGGTGGTGTTTGAACATTTGTCGAAGGAAGCTCACTTTTTTGATAGTTTCCATTTCTTCTTTCTACATACTCGTCCCAATTTTTCTTTATCAAAACAATTGCATAATCATCTGTTCCTATCAACGTTGGCGTACGTTTAATATTGTATTCTTTCTCTATGGCAAGATACACTTGTGCAGATTTTGCCAAGTTACCTGATTTAATTCCGTGTATAACCAAAAACATTTTGTCTTTACTATACAAATCCGCAGAAAAACGAATACCATCATGACTTCTATCATTTGCAAATTTTTCTAATTTATCTCTCAAATTCTTGTCTTCTTCACTAAGTGGATAATTCACTTCGTAAATCAATTTTAAATTCTTAGATAAATCCATTGAAAACTGTAAGTTTTTCAACTTAGAAAGATCCTGTTTCAAGACGCGCTCCGCTTCTTTACCTTCTTCTGAATTTGGATAGGTCATTGCAACATAATTCAACGCTTTTTCGTATTGCTCCAATCCGTTTAATTTCCCTAATGTTGTAGCTTTGAGCAATTCGTATTTTGGCAACAATGGGCTATTGAGCAACACTGGGATTTTCGCTTCCAATTCACTAAGTGTTTTTGCGTATTCTCCGTGTGAATATATTGCGTAAATTCGTTGATACTCATCTGTTGGCGATTCGCTCGATTGTATTTTTGCATTCGGATCAAGCAACAACTGTGTGTATTGCGAATTTGGATGGTTTTTTTTCATATCTTCCAATATCGCAATCGCCTTATCTGCATTCAATAGTTGATAAATTTTATACAACTGATATTTCGCTGGTGCTATTAATCGCTCTTCTGGATTTGAACGCAATAGTTTTTCCAATCGCTCTATTGCTATTTCGTACTCTTGAAGTAAATCACTATAAAGTGTTCCAAGTTGATAATATGCATAATTTCGCTCTTTCTTCATCTCGTTAAGCACCTTTGGATCAGTCGGAATTTGTGCTAAAAAGAAATCTGCATTGTATCGCATATCTTCTCCTGAATTTGCCTCTGTAGCAGTTTCTACAATTTCTCCTTTAGCATCTGAAGAATTAGCCCCTGTAGATACTACATTTGGCGCATCTTGCCAACGCCAATTGTCAACTAAATTTCTATTTCCCCAACGCTTTTCAAAATCTTTTTTTCCTTTTTCTAATGCGTTTGGAGAATAAAAATAAAAACTCGAACCTGTATTTGTCACAGTTGCTAATGACGAACTGTTTTGCTGATTTGAATCTGTATCTTTTGATTTTTTAGCACGTTCTTCATCTTGTTTTTTGCGCTCTGCTAATATAGACTCTACAGTAGCTCTACGATCTACATCGTTCATTCCTGCCAAATGCAACAAACTATCATTATCGGTAGCAATGCGTTCGTATTTTACGATATCCAACAAACTGTTGCGCTTTCTCTTAGCTTCGAGATACGCTCTTGTTGATGGATTTATATACATCATCGTGCTATCATAATAACTACTTGCTAATAAGTATTTTTTACTCTTGTAGTAAATATCTGCCAAACCTCTATAGCTTGCAGCCTTCAACGTCTGATTATCTTTTCCTTTTTTCAAAGAAAGATTAAAATTCTTAATTGCTTTTTTATCAACATTATATGCTTGATACAACTTACCTATTTGATGAAAGATAAGGTCTTGATATTTACGATTTTCTCTATCTTTCAACAAACTATTGTATTGCTTCAAAAAAGCAATAGTATCAATAGTTGAAATGTTTTGATTGTTAAACTTTTCTGCGTATGCATTTATTACATACGGACGTGAAGCATTATTTCCAAAAGAAATCACTTCCTCAAAATTTGCAACAGCCTCTTGTTTATTGTCGGTGCGACTATTTAGCTGGCCTAAGATATAAGTATATCGCGCTTTGTCTTCGGAATTTTGAGCGTATGTAATAGCTTGTTGCAAAGGCACTTTTGCACTATCTAATGCCTCTGTGTTAATATACGCTTGTGCTAAAGTAGCATACGCTTCTGCATAATGTCTATTTTTAAGGTCTTTTTTCTCCAGAATTTTTTTGAGATTCTTGATTGCTAAATGATCGTATTTCAGCCTTAAATTGGTTTTTTGCACCCAAATATCTGCATCATAAAAGATATTACTATCCGGATATTTCAAAAGAATATAATTAAATGCCTCAATTGCCGGCACGTATCGCAAATCGTGATAACGCGATTTTCCCAACAATAAATAAGCTTCATCTATTTGCGAATTATTTTCTGTTCCTGCTACGTAAATAGAATGCAATTGAGCTGCTTTAATAGCTTTTTCTTCCGCACGCTGAAAGTTTGGTTCTTTGTCTGTTTTCAACACTTCTGTTAATACATTTGGCTGTAAACGTTCTACGGGTAGTATTTCTTGAAAATCATCTATGTATTTAGACTTCAAAGATTCCACTCCTTTATCATAAGCCAACTGCCCATTATACAAGATGTTATACTTTGTTGTTGTTGCATGATACCCTCGAGAAACTACTGTATTTTGCTTATTAGAACAAGCCCAAAGTAGCATAGTACCACCCACCAATGAAAAAATGGTATATCTATTTATTTTCAGCACGATATTTCTTGTTTGTTTTTTTATAATTTCCGTAAAAGTAAAAAATCTTTTCTCTTCTTTACTAATTGCTTTTGAGAATGTTTTCTAACTTTTTACCTCTAGGCAATTTCGTTTTACTTCTTCGTGAGTTTTATCTGCAAATATACTCGTTTCAAATTCAAAAAACCAAAGCTTTTTATTTCTTCGAAATTTCTAGTTATTAATAAAAAAAGCCATCCAAAATTTCTTTGGACAGCTTCTATATTTCTATCAACTGCTTTATTCGATTATTTCAACCTAAACTCCAATCCGATATTTGCCGTACCGAATTTGTACTTTTCTCCTTGGTACTTCACAGATGAATAACTCATTCTTTTATCCATTCATATTTTTTTCGAAAACGCTCATCATGGAAAAACATATCCACTGGATAATAACTTATAGTGTCTTTTTTTATAAAAATTTTATACTGCGGATTTTCAATAGCTTTTTCATAATAATTAAACTTTTGAATAGAATTTTCTAAAATTTTAACCACAACTTGAGAACAATACAATTCAGTTTTCATGTCAGTTGAGAATCTATAATTAAAAGAAACATTCTCTTTCATTATTTCTTCCGCCTTAGTTACCGCTTCTCTTTTATCAAATGACATCGCGTGATAAATAGATATGTAATCAATATTCTCTTCTTTTATATTCAAGAAAGATTCTACATTTTCCATTCGAAAACAAGATTGATTCACATAATGATTCAATACGTGAAAAACATTCCATTTATCTTGATAAAACAACAAAACACCTACATGAGATACTTTTTTATGAGAAAGATTAAACTTTTTTGCCAACCCTCCCTCTTTAGATTCTGTTCCTCTGAAGATCAAATAAACAGAATCTTTGTTTAAATTTTCACAGTAAGCACTTTTCGTAACAGAAGAGTGCTTACATGAAAACAGCATACTAAGAACAAATATACTTTTTACTAATATTTCGAATAACTTCATCTATTTCAACCTAAACTCCAATCCGATATTTGCCGTACCGAATTTATACTTTTCTCCTTGGTACTTCACAGATGAATAATAATCTCCTTCATACAAAAATTTTACTCCTACTGTATATTGAGAACTTTGCTTTAACAACATTCCAAATTCCATTTTTACCCCTGCGGTAAATCCGTCGAATGATTTAGATTTTTCGTATTGTGTTTGTGAACTAACCAACGATTTTCCATACATACCAAACTCTAGATAAGGTGTAAAAACCTCTTCTTTGTTGTTGGACAATCTAACAGATACTGGAATACCTACAAAATGATTTGAAGTGTTGGTTTTTAGGTGGTTTTCGAACACAGATTCGTTATAGGTCAATCCCGTACGAATGCTCAAATTTCCTGATTTATAAAAATCCACCCCCATTGCTACTCCATAATTTGCCCCAAACATCTTTCCGTGTGCTTTAGAATCCACGAGGTTAACCCCCAAAGTTGTTTCCAACGACACGTTTTCTCTTTTTGATTCTTGACCGTAACTCATTACAGTTGCCATAAAAAACAATCCTAGTATTTTCTTCATAACTCGTTAATTTAAGAAGGCTATTTAAAAAACATTTTCATTTATTAAATAGCCTTAACTATGATAAACAAAACATTATTTCTTCACACTAACCATAACAATCCCTACAACCAGTCCTATTCCTGCTCCTATTCCACCTCCTACAGAAGCTCCTATTCCCATATAAAAAAGCACGGCTGCTGTATCATTAGAAATCCCTACCTTAAGTCCAGGTTCAGATGACTTTCCATAAAGAACTGCTCCTTCTTGTGTTCTTTCTAATTCTGTTCTAACCATATACATTCCTTCCAGCAGATCTTTATCTTCTTTAGACAACTCTTTATATTCCAAAGAATTAAAGAAACCTGTCAAATCACCACCCGAAAAAACAGTCCTTATTGCATTTCTATACCCTTCTGTTTTATGCTGATAATACTCGTTTCGTAACATGCCTTCAAGAGTAACATTAGAAACATCTACATTCAACACACCTTGATACAATTCATTAAATTGCTGAATAGTTATAGAGGTAGATCTCTCTCCCATCAACACTAATAGTTCTCCTAAATTATCTTCTGTCACGCCTTTGTCAAAAATCTCCTTTATCAGACTAAAATTCTTTTTAAAAGACTCAACCTTAGACAATCCTCGTTCTTTAAGGACAACCTCCTGACCCAACTCTCCATTAACATCACTACACGACATAAATGGACTTGCTACAATACATACAGACAATGTAGACATTAATAATCTTGTTTTTCTCATTTTATTATAAATTAATTAACATTCTTTACTCAAAATCATTTATTCG
>JBHBEQ010000078.1:0-14160 GCA_041785575.1 Flavobacterium sp. | reverse complement strand
TATTATTATTCAAAATTCTAATTGGAAGAATTTTTGCAAAATTAGTATTTGTTTTTGAAACGTTATATGAGATTTGTCATTTATTTTTTTACCTATGATAACACTTTAAACTCCCTCGTAACTAAAACAGCTGTTTATAAACAAGGTAATACGAAACATTCAATCTACATCTAATTCGAGGAAATAAAAGTGCGTTTATCTTCCTATTTTAAAAATAACCTTCTTTTGGAAATGCACTGAATTGTACCAACTTTAAATAAGATTGAAAGGATTTTATTAGTAAAATAGTTTGAGATATCTTTATTTTTTTAGTAGTTGTAACCTAAAATTTCATCGAAAAATTTGTATATATATATTTTTTTTAGTTTCGCAACCGACTAATTAATAAACATTTCAAAATAAATTAATTATGAAATACATCATCGACCCTTTTAAAAACTTGTTTAACTTCACAGGTAAGACTAGTATCAAAGAGTTTTGGATTTTCCAACTATTTCTGCTACTGCTTGCGATTCCTCTTGGAATTGTAGAAAGTATGCTAAAAGTTGACAATATCGGTCTTGTAGTTTTGATTATTCTGTCTATTGGAATTGGTTTTAGGAGATTGAACGATGTAGGGATTAACAAATTTCTTTATCTGATTCCTTTTGTAAACTTAGTTCTTGCTTCTTTGCCAGCCAATTATTCAGGAGATAAGCAGGAATCATTAAATTAATTTAGTTACGATTTTATTGTTTCACTTTTTATTTCATTTGTAAAAATTAAAAAAACAATTTAAAATGAAAAAATTACTTTTATTATTGGCATTGGTTTTCTCTAGCACTGCTACTTTTTCACAAGAACAAAATCATTCAGAAATTTTCAAAAGCGAGAAATACCAAACATTAACAAAAACGATTATAGAGGCTTACGATAACTCATATCTCAAAGAAGAGTCAGAATTCTATAAAAAACTAGGAAAAGACAACCTAATAAAAATTGTTGAAGCAAAAACCACTGTTGGTGAATGGTTGAAGAACAATTGGAAATCTACAAATTTTGCCTCTTTGGAAGAAGCTATTGCAGATTACGAAAAACTAAATGCGACTTCGGAAGAGGTTAATAGTTCTGTAAGGAAAATACTTCCTATTTTTTCGGAGATAGTGAAAGAGATAGGATATAAAGCTTTTTTTGAACAATTCAGTAAAGATATTTCACAACATCTTTCTATTTTAATGAACTAAGCACTACAAATTAGATATATCATCAAGAAACGGAGGCATGAAATGTCTCCGTTTTTTTATATCGTAAACTTTCTTTGCATGGTTTCAACCCAAATTACACTGCAGCATACAAAACGCATCATCTTGAACGGAATCATAGACACCTTGGGATATGTAGCCTTTCCCCTAGTGGTGAAGCACTATAACTACTTAAATTAAAAGTATCTTTCTATTGCGAAATTTGGGTAAAAATAGAGGTATAATATTTCCCTAAAAAAGTTCTAAGATTTAAATAGTATGATGATATTAAACAAGTAGAGATTGCTAAAATTAGCAATCTCTACTTGTTTATAGAATAAAGATAATTGTTACCCTTGTTTTAATTTAGCTTCCATACTCATTGTAGCGTGAGGAACGAGTTTTAATCGCTCTTTTTCGATTAATTTACCAGTTACTCTACACACACCATAAGTTTTGTTTTTGATGCGAATAAGAGCATTTTTTAAATCTCTAATAAATTTTTCTTGACGAATAGCTAACTGAGAGTTTGCTTCTTTAGACAATGTTTCGCTTCCTTCTTCAAAAGCTTTGAAAGTAGGCGAAGTATCATCTGTTCCGTTGTTTAAATCATTCATATAAGCACTTTTAATAAGTTCTAAATCTTTTTGTGCTTTTTCTATTTTTTTTAAAATCAATTCTTTAAACTCCTCTAACTCTGCATCTGAGTATCTAACTTGTAAATTTTCTGTATTCATCTTCTATTCGTTATGCTGGTAATTTATTTAGTTACCAAAATTTTTGATTTTAAATCATCAAATTCAACAATAATGCCATTTTCTACATTAGCTGAAAACTCTAATGATTCTGTGAGCGTTTCGGTTTTGATATAATCTAAATTTGCTTCTACTGCACGCTTGATAGTAGGTTCGTTTTCGATTACTACTTTTACCTTATCCGTTACTTCAAATCCTGAATCTTTTCTAATGTTTTGAATTCTATTCACCAATTCTCTAGCTATACCTTCATTGATTAATTCTTCTGTCAATGTAATGTCTAATGCTACTGTAATTCCGTTTGAATTAGCAACCAACCATCCTTCGATATCCTGAGAGGTAATTTCTACATCTTCTGCTGTTAAAACAATGTTTTTATCAGCCAATACAATCGATATTTCTCCTTTTCTTTCAATTTCTGCAATTTGCTCTTGAGAGAATTGCTGAATTTCTTTAGAAACGGCCCCCATATCTTTTCCAAAACGAGGTCCTAAAACTTTGAAATTTGGTTTTATTTGTTTTACTAAAATTCCTGACGCATCGTCAAGTAATTCTAATTCTTTTACATTTACTTCAGCTTTGATTAAATCTGATACTGCTTGTAACTCTGCTTTTTGTTTATCATCGAGTACAGGAATCATCACTTTCAATAAAGGCTGACGTACTTTTATCATTTCTTTTTTACGCAAAGACAATACTAAAGACGAAACGATTTGAGCTTTTTCCATTCTCGATTCCAAATCAGTATCTATCATTTCCTTGTCGTAAGTTGGAAAATCGGCCAAATGTACGGATTCGAATGATTCTGTGCTAGTAGTTTGTGTTAAGTCTTTGTAAAGTTTATCCATAAAGAACGGAGCGATAGGTGCAGATAGTTTGGCAACTGTCACTAAACACGTATACAAGGTTTGATAAGCTGCAACTTTATCTTGTGCATATTCTCCTTTCCAGAATCTACGACGACACAAGCGTACATACCAGTTTGAAAGATTTTCTTGTACAAAATCTGATATTTCACGAGCCGCTTTTGTTGGTTCGTACTCTGCATAAGCATCGTCAACTTTTTTAATTAACGAGTGCAATTCTGATAAAATCCAACGGTCTATTTCTGGTCGTTCTGCCAATGGAACTTCTGCTTCGCTGTACGTAAATCCATCAATATTTGCATAAAGAGCAAAGAATGAATATGTATTGTATAGTGTTCCGAAAAATTTACGACGAACTTCTGTAATTCCTTCTAAGTCAAATTTAAGGTTATCCCAAGGATTTGCATTAGAAATCATATACCAACGCGTAGCATCAGGGCCGTGTTCTTCTAATGTTTCAAATGGGTCGATAGCGTTTCCAAGACGTTTAGACATTTTTTGTCCATTTTTGTCTAATACCAATCCGTTTGAAACAACGTTTTTATAAGCTTTTTGTCCAAATACAAGAGTTCCTATTGCGTGAAGAGTATAAAACCATCCACGTGTTTGATCTACACCTTCTGCGATAAAATCTGCAGGAAAGGCTTCGTGATTTTCTATATATTCTTTGTTTTCGAATGGATAGTGCCACTGTGCGTAAGGCATTGCTCCAGAATCAAACCATACATCTATCAAATCTGATTCGCGTTTCATTGGTTTTCCAGAAAGCGAAACTAATGTAATATTATCTACTACATTTTTGTGTAAATCAATTTTGTTGTAGTTTTCTTCACTCATATCTCCTACAACAAAATCAGCAAATGGATTTTCTTTTTGTACGCCTGCTTGGATTGCTTTTTCTATTTCGCTTATCAATTGTTCTACAGAACCAATGATTATCTCTTCGGTTTTGTCTTCTGTCCTCCAAATTGGCAATGGAATTCCCCAATAACGCGAACGAGAAAGATTCCAATCATTTGCATTTTTCAACCAATTTCCAAAACGACCTTCTCCTGTTGCTTTAGGTTTCCAATTGATTTCTTCGTTTAGTTCAAACATCTGATCTTTCACTTCAGTAACTTTGATAAACCAAGAGTCTAATGGATAGTAAAGGATAGGTTTGTCCGTACGCCAACAATGTGGATACGAGTGAATATATTTTTCTACTTTAAAGGCCTTGTTCGCTTCTTTAAGCATTATGGCAATTTCTACATCTACAGATTTTTCAGGTGCTTCTCCATCGTTATAGTATTCGTTTTTCACGTATTTTCCTGCCATATCCCCCATTTGAGCTACAAAGCGCCCTTGTAAATCTACAAGTGGTACAGGATTTCCTGCTTCGTCTAATACTAACATTGGAGGTACTCCTGCATCTTTGGCAACTTTGGCATCATCAGCACCAAATGTAGGTGCGGTATGTACGATACCTGTACCGTCTTCTGTAGTAACGAAATCACCAGGAATTACTCTAAATGCTTGTTCTGCATCTTGATAAGGTAGAGTATATGGCAATAGTTGTTGGTAACGGATACCAACTAAGTCTGCTCCTACAAAACTTTTAACTACGAAATAAGGGATTTTTTTGTCTCCTGAATTGTAATTTGCTAATTCACTTTCGTTTTCTACCTCAACAAATTTTCCTGCAAATTGCTTTGCAACCAAAGCTTTTCCTAAAATTACTTGTATTGGTTGAAAAGTATATTGGTTAAAGGTCTTTATGAGGACGTATTCTATCTTTGGTCCTACTGTTAGTGCTGTATTACTTGGCAATGTCCACGGTGTAGTAGTCCAAGCCATAATATCGATAGGACCATAACCTTTTAAGAAGTCTGGTAATGACTCCTCTATTGTTTTAAATTGTGCTACGATTGTAGTATCTGTAACATCTCTATACGCTCCTGGTTGGTTTACTTCGTGCGAAGAAAGACCTGTACCTGCTTTTGGTGAGTATGGTTGGATGGTATAACCTTTATACAACAAATCTTTATCGTAGATTTGCTTTAACAACCACCATACACTTTCCATATATTTTGGTTTGTAAGTGATATATGGGTCTTCCATATCTACCCAATACCCCATTTTTTCCGTAAGGTCGTTCCATAGGTCAGTGTATCGCATTACAGTGCGTTTACAAGCTTCGTTGTATTCTGCAACAGATATTTTAGTTCCTATATCTTCTTTTGTGATACCTAATTCTTTTTCTGTACCTAATTCCACAGGTAATCCGTGTGTATCCCAACCTGCTTTTCTCTTTACTTGAAAGCCTTTAAGCGTTTTATAACGGCAAAAAATATCTTTAATAGCACGAGCCATCACGTGGTGAATACCTGGTTTTCCATTTGCAGAAGGGGGTCCTTCAAAAAATACAAAAGGCTTATTACTTTCTTTTGAAGTAACTGATTTTTCAAATATAGATTGCTCTTTCCAAAACTGCAACATCTCACTTGCTATGGTTGGAAGATTTAATCCTTTATATTCTGTGAATTTATTACTCATGTCTTATTAAATTTTCGTGCGAATTTAATCAATTTATTCGAAAAAGAATAGATTTTAAATCAACAAAATATATATTTTACTTCACGCATTGCACCATCATCTATTAACAAAAACCTCCATTGCTTATCACAATGGAGGTTTTGCATATTATCTATCGAATTATTAAAAATCGAATTCCTTTTGAATACTTTGTGGTGGCGTTACCAAAGAATCTTTCTTGTTTTTACCTCCACTATTTCCAGTACTTTCTTCTGAATATTCATTGTTTTCTACCGAATTGCTTGATGAATTATAATTTCTTGAGCCTTTCCAACAATCAATTAATATTTCAGAATTTACTGGTTTTTCAAAATCATCTGTAGAAACAAATAAAGCTGGGTCGTTATAGCATTTTTTCATAAACAATGCCCAAATAGGAAGAGCTACCGTAGCACCTTGTCCTGAAGAAGTTGATTTAAAGTGTGCACTTCTGTCTTCATTTCCTACCCAAACACCTGTTGCAAGATTTGGCACCATTCCAATAAACCATCCATCGGAATTATTTTGTGTAGTACCCGTTTTTCCAGCAATTGGATTTTTAAAATTATACGGAAATCCTGTCATTAAATGGTACCCTGCTCCCCCGCTTGAATATCTCAATCGAGCTCCTGAACCATTTTCTGTAACTCCTTCCATTAATTTTATTACTGCATAAGCCACATCTTTACTTATTACTTCGCGGGTTTCAGCTTTAGATTCATATAAAACAACCCCATTCCTGTCGGTAATTTTACTTACAAATCTAGGTTTAACATAAATACCTTGGTTGGCAAAAGTGCTGTAAGCAGCAACCATATCTTTTACCGTAATATCTACTGCCCCTAACGAAATCGCAGGTGATTGTGGTATATCAGATGTAATTCCTAATTGTCTTACAAAATCGATTACTGCTTTTGGTCCTACTCTATCCATTAGACGTGCTGTAACTGTATTGAGTGACTGAGCCAATGCAAATTTTAGATTTACTAATCCGTAGTATCTTCCTCCAGAGTTTTTTGGCGACCATGACTTAGATATTCCATAACGTCCTTTAGGCATCGTAAACGGTGCGTCTAACACTACATCACATGGAGACATTCCCAATTGTTCGATTGCGGTTGCATATACAAATGGCTTAAATGTTGATCCTACCTGACGTGCACCTTGCCCCACGTGGTCGTATTGGAAAAATTTGTAATCAATACCACCTACCCAAGCTTTAACGTTACCAGTCATAGGTTCCATTGCCATCATACCTGTTTGAAGGAAATGTTTGTAATACAAAATAGAATCTTTAGGAGTCATCACAGTATCTTTAATACCATTCCACGTAAAGACTTCCATTTTTGTTTTTACATTAAACGATTTTTTTATTTCTTCTTCTGTTTTTCCTTCATCAACCATTACTTTCCACCTTCTAGAATTGCGCATTGCTCTATCTATAATAAGGTTTCGTTCTTTATCGGTAATATTGACAAAAGGAGCGTTTTTATTGCCTCTTTGTTCGCTAAAAAAGGCTTTTTGAAGATTTTTTAAATGTTGAGCAACGGCTTCTTCTGCATGGTTTTGCATTCTTGAATCAATAGTTGTATAAATACGCAAACCATCTTTGTAAATATCGTATAGAGAACCGTCTTTTTTAGGATTCTCTTTTACCCATTTACGCATATAATCGCGTAAATATTCTCTAAAATATGTTGCTTGACCAATTTCGTGTGTTTCTGGAGTATAACGAATTACTATAGGCTTCTTTTGAAATTTTTCTTTTTCTGATGTAGTTAGAAATCCGTTTTTCTCCATTTGTTGTAGAACCACATTTCTTCTTGCAATAGATGCTTCAGGACGAAATCTCGGATTGTATTTAGATGGTCCTTTGAGCATTCCTACCAATACGGCAGATTCGTCAACTGTAAGATCTTTAGGTTCTTTGTTGAAATAGATATTTGCTGCTGAGCGTATCCCATAGGCATTGCTCACAAAATCTACTGTATTGAAATAATGGGCTATTATTTCTTGTTTGGTATATTGTCGTTCAAGTTTTACGGCAATAATCCATTCTTTAATTTTTTGAATTAAACGGAAAATTTTATTGCTCGCTCCTGAACTTCCGTGAAATAAATTTTTAGCTAATTGTTGACTAATCGTAGAGGCTCCTCCACTAGAACCTGCTGAAAAAACAGCGCGCATTGTTCCTCTTGCATCAATTCCAGAATGTTCGTAAAAACGTTCATCTTCAGTTGCAATCAAAGCATCAACCAAGTGCTTTGGCAAGTCGTTGTATTTAATAGGCGTTCTGTTTTCTAAATAAAACTTTCCTAATGGTTTTCCGTCTGCAGAGATAATTTCTGTAGCCAAACTTGAAGAAGGATTTTCTAATTCATCGAAACTAGGCATTGTTCCAAACACTCCCCAACTTGCCAACAAGAACAAGAAGGCTACAAAACCCATTCCTCCGAAGAAAATCATCCAAAACCATTTGAAATAATACTTAATATCCATAGGTTTTTGGTTGTTTTTATTCATCACTTCCATCTTATTTATTTTATTTTCTCCAATTTGAGTCCTACATCAGTAATTCCATCGAGTTTTTCCTCAGCTTTGATTTTTTCTGCACTTCTAATTGCATGCTCAATTTCAAACAAATAGGTTCCTTTCATTGGAAATTTATAATGATCTTTAAACCAAAGTTTGCTTTCTTTTACATCTGTAAATCCATCGCCTAACATATTCCCATTCGCATCAGCCATTTCATATTGCAATGTATCTATCATTATTTTTCCTTTTGGATTGGTAGATTTTACAATGAGAAATATATTGCTATACGGATAGTCATTTGTGCTTCGCAATTGAATATACATATTGTATAATCCAACAGTATCTTCTTGATTTATTGAAAATTTCTTGATGTCTTTTCGATTCCAACTATTTTGTGTTGGTTGATATTCATCAAAATAAGATTTTTGCTTACACGAAAAATTCGTGAGCAATCCCAAAATACAAAGTATTGTAAAACAAGTATTAATTTTCTTTTTTCGCATTCTTATTTTGGTTTATTTGTTGTCCTGTGCGATTAGATTTCTTTTTTGGTAGATTACTTTTTCTAGTATTTTGAGGTCTTTCTGCCGGTTTTGCTGGATTGTTTTTTACAGAAATATCTGCTTTTGGCTGTTGTGGCTTTGTTTTTTGTGCATCGCCATTTTCTCTTTTACGACGTTGATTATTTTTTTTCTTTTTCGGTTGATCAAAACGTTGTAAACTATCTTCAGACAGAGTATTTTGAAAAGTATTTTCAGAATATCCTATAGTTGATTTTTGGTCGTTTTCTATCACATAGTCTTCTAATTGAGAAAGATTTTCTCCTTTTTTATTCTTCTCAACAAGATTTTTCACCACTTCTGCATCTAACATATACCAATTGGCACTATTTTCTGTATATGAAAACCACATTATTCCCTTAAAAATATCCATTTTTTGACAAATAGCATCTCCCTTATCTGTTTTTAAACGGGTATCGCTACTTGGCAATTCTCTTAATGCATCTAGATAGGTGTCTAATTCATAATTTAAACAACATTTAAGTTTTCCACATTGCCCTGCCAATTTTTGAGGATTAAGAGATAACTGTTGGTATCTTGCCACTGCTGTATTTACACTTCTAAAATCAGTAAGCCAAGTAGAACAACACAATTCTCTTCCACAAGAACCAATTCCTCCGAGGCGTGCTGCTTCTTGTCTAAATCCTATTTGTTTCATTTCTATACGAATACCAAATTCTCGAGCAAATTCTTTAATAAGCTGTCGAAAATCTACTCGGTCATTTGCTGTATAGTAAAATATTGCTTTTGATAAATCTCCTTGATATTCGATATCCGAAATTTTCATTTCTAAATTTAGTCGAATAGCTATTTCTCTTGCTCTTACTTTGGTAGATTCTTCTTTATTTCTGGCTTCTGTCCAGATGTCTATATCTTTTTGAGTAGCTTTTCTATATATTTTCGGCAATTCGGCATCTGTGCTTACTTTTCGCTTTTTCATTTGTACTTTTACCAACTCACCTGTGAGGGTAACTATACCTATATCATGTCCGGGATTTGCTTCTGTTGCTACTATATCTCCTATGTGTAACGAAAGATTTTCAGTGTTTTTGTAAAACTCTTTTCTTCCATTTTTAAAACGTATCTCAACTACATCAAACATCTTTTGAGTAGACGGAAATTGCATATTTGCTAACCAATCAAATACGTTGAGTTTGTTGCAACTATCTGTACCGCAGCTGCCATTATTATTACACCCTCGAGGAGTGCCTGAAGTGGTTGTTTTACTAGAACAGTTTGTACAAGCCATAATTATATATCGTCGACTTTCGTCGTTTCTTTAAATTAAAAAATATGTCAAAGATAGTACTTTTTGTTTTACAATGTTTGACTCTTTATGATTTTAGGTTTTACTAAGTTCGTAAATATTTATTAGACAATTGATATACAAAATTATAAAAAAGTACGCAACCTTTATTTGATTCTTAAATTTTGCCATTGTCTGCAATAAGGTACAAGAAATAAATCAGATTTCAATTGTTGTAAAGTGCATCGAAATTTTTAGTTTTTTTGTTAATATTCAGGATATTGAAATATTATTTTTCCAAAAAAAAACTGTCTTTTTCAAGACAGTTTTTGTTATTATAATTATTCTTTCTTTCGGACAGCTAAAGACCAGATAATAGAACCTGCTAACAACGACCCGATAATGGATAAGGAAACAACCGAATCGAAATGATAAAACGGCATTATAATCATTTTGGTTCCGATAAAAACTAATATTACTGCCAAAGCATAGTGCAATTTTGAAAACAAATCCATTGAATTTGCAAGTAAAAAATACATCGAACGCAATCCTAAAATTGCAAAAATATTAGATGTATATAAGATAAACGGATCGTCTGGTGCTATTGCAAAAATAGCTGGAATACTATCTACTGCAAATACCAAATCTGTAATCTCTATTACTGCCAAAGCAACGAATAGGGGAGTAACCATTTTTATTCCATTTTGTACAGTAAAAAATTTACTTCCGTCAAAATTTGGAGATACTTTAAAAAATTTATGAACTAGTCTAACACCTACGTTTTTAGATAAATCTTTATTTTCATCATCATCATCTGAAGACCAAGATTTTATACCTGCAATAATCAAGAATATACCAAATATAGTCAATACAATATTTGGACGGAAAAATTCTTTTGTTACAAAATTTGCATGGGCTCCTGCTTCGCTAAGGGTAAAGTTCCAATCTCCTATTGAGAACGCAGGAAGATAAGTCATTTTTATTATTTCTACTCCTGCAAATATAAAAATAGCTCGGAATAGCAACGCTCCTAAAATACCCCAAAATAACACTTTATGTTGGAAATCCTTCGGAATTTTAAAAAATCGAAACACCAAGATAAACACAAAAAGGTTATCTACGGAAAGTGCTTTTTCTATCCAATAAGCCGCTTGATATTTAGAGAAATTTTCTAATGTTCCTGTAGGTTTGTCTAATACCCAATAGACAACACCGCTAAATACCATAGAAAGGGCAATCCAAACAATAGACCAGCCTAGTGCTTCTTTGTTTGAAATAACATGGTCTTTTTTGTTAAAAACACCAAGATCTAATAAAAGCATAATGATAACTGCAACGCCAAAACCAGCGATTAACCATGGATGATTGATCAAGTGATCATCAGGAATTGTATTCATTTTAATCTAATTTTTCTATGAGTTTTTTAAATATTTTTTTGGGTTCTTTCCCATTGTAAAGTATTTCATATACGGCATCTATGATAGGTGTTTTTGCTTTGTAATCTAAGTTCATTTTATAGGCACTTTTAGTGGCGTAATATCCTTCGGCAACCATATTCATTTCCATTTGCGCAGATTTTACAGTATATCCTTTGCCTATCATATTTCCAAACATTCTATTTCTAGAAAACAACGAATAGCTCGTTACCAACAAATCTCCTAAATAGGCAGAATCGTTGATATTTCGTTTCATTTTGTGTACTTTTTTTACAAAGCGCTTCATTTCTCTTACGGCATTGCTTAGTAAAACTGCCTGAAAATTATCTCCATATCCCAATCCGTGGGCAATTCCACAAGATACAGCATAGATATTCTTAAGCATTGCAGTGTATTCAGCTCCAACTATATCGTCTGAAATTTTTGTTTTGATGTAATGACTTCCAAGACATTCTGCAATTAATTGTGCTTTTTCAAGATCTCCAGCAGCAATTGTAAGAAATGAAAGTCGTTCTAATGCAACTTCTTCTGCATGGCAAGGTCCAGCAATAATTGCTATATTTTCTCTTGGAATTTGATATGTTTTTTCGAAATGTTCTCCTACGATTAATCCTGTTTCTGGTATAATTCCTTTGATTGCAGAAATAATAACTTTTTGAGATATATCTACTTGAAGACGTTCCAACTCGCTCCCTAGAAATGCAGACGGAATTGCAAATATGATATAATCTGCATAATCTATAGCTTCGTTTATATCGGTAGTAAGAATCAATTGGTCTACATCAAATTCTACAGAACTCAAATAATTAGGATTGTGAAAATTCTCCATTATCCCATCAATAGTAGACTGACTGCGCATATACCAAGCTATTTCTTCTTGTGTATTACATAGCATTTTAGCTATGGCTGTAGCCCAACTTCCTCCTCCGATTACTGCAAATTTTGGATTGTCATTCATACGTTCCATTTTGGATACAAATATCTATTATAAATGAATATATTGTACAACTTTTTTTTATTTTTTATAAAATAAATTGTGGTCTATGTATTGCCATACTTTTGTATCGAGCATTGGTAATACATTTTTCTTTTCTTTAATACTTTTTCTAATAAAAGTTGAAGACAATTCTATAATGGGAGCATCTGTTTGATGAATTTTCGGATGATTTATCAATTCAGTGGGAATTTGATTATTAGAAATTCTCGGGTAAACATATATGTTATATCTCTCCAATATCACTTCATAATTTTTCCACTTATAAAGTGATTTTAAATTGTCTTCACCCATTATCAATGAAAATTGATGTTGAGGGTATTTTTCTTCTAAATATGCTAAAGTATGTATGGTATAATTTGGCTGTGGCAATTTAAATTCTATATCAGAAGGTTGTAATTTTGGATATTGCTCCGTAGCGAGATGTACCATGTGCAAACGGTGGTAGTCGGGTAGGAGAGAATTCTTTTCCTTATGTGGATTATGCGGTGTTACTACCATCCATACTTGTTCAAAATCAAAGTATTCTACCAAGTGATTAGCAATTATGATATGTCCTACGTGTACGGGATTAAATGTACCAAAAAATAAACCTATTTTCATGCTACTTCTTTTATAGGATATTGCTTTTATTTTCTTGTATAAACTGTTTTACAAGTTTGTAAGCTTGATTTTTTGCTGTTTCCAAATCGTTGTTTTCCAATATTATATCAAAGTTTTTAGCCTCTGATATTTCTTTTTCTGCTTTTGCCAAACGCATCGCTATTTTATCATCAGTTTCTGTCTGTCTGTGGCGTAACCTACGCTCTAACTCTTCGACTGAAGGTGGATTTACAAAAATAGATAAGGTTTGATCTGGATATTGTTTTTTTACATTTAAACCTCCTATGACATCTATATCAAAAATCACGTGTTTGCCCATATCCCAAATACGTTCTAATTCCTTTTTTAACGTACCATAGAAATTGTCTTTATAGACTTCTTCGTGTTCTACAAATGCCTCTTGTTTTATTTTTTCTTGAAATTCTTGTGCTGAAATAAAATAGTAATCCTTTCCGTCTTGTTCTCCTTCTCTTGGAGCTCTTGAAGTTGCAGAAATCGAAAATTCTAGAGATAATTCTGGTTGTGCTAATAAATGCTTAACAATTGTTGTTTTACCAGAACCTGATGGTGCTGAAAATACAATTAATTTTCCTTGTTTCATAATCTCTTATAATATATTCAATACTTGTTCTTTTATCTTTTCTAGTTCATCTTTCATTAATACAACACATTTTTGCATATTATAATTGTTAGATTTTGAACCTATTGTATTAATTTCTCTACCAATTTCTTGGGCAATGAATCCTAATTTACGTCCGCTTGATGTGCTATTTTTAATTGTATCTGCAAAATAATCTAAATGATTTCTTAAGCGAACTTTCTCTTCATTGATATCTAATTTTTCTAAATAATATACCAATTCTTGAGCAAATCTATTTTCATCTAAATTGCTTTCGAGTTCTTTTAAATTTTGTTGTAAACGCTCTTTTACATTCTGAATTCTATCTTCTTCGAAAGTAGCTATTTCTGCCATTCCATCTGAAATATTAAGAAGGCGCAACTGCAAATCTTCAGCTAGTTTTTGTCCTTCTTGTTTGCGAAACTCAACCAATGCCTCAATAGCCTCTGAAATGAGTGTTTGTAATGTATTCCACTCTTTTTCATATATTTCTTGTTTCTCTACTTTTAGAGAATCTGGCATGCGTACTGCCATTTTCATCAATTCTGTTTCATCTGCAGTAGGCAATATTTCTTTCATCTGTTCTATGTAAGATTTTACAATAGGAGCATTTATTTTACTTGATGTTTCTTCTCCTGTAATTTCTATAAATACAGATAATTCTATTTTTCCTCTTTCTAATGCGTTGGCAATAGTATTTCTAATTTCCAACTCTTTTTCTTTATATTGCTGTGGCAATCGAACACTAAGGTCTAAACTTTTGCTATTTAAAG
>JBHBEQ010000077.1:0-2754 GCA_041785575.1 Flavobacterium sp. | reverse complement strand
TTGATTTTTACATTTTTTAATATAAATCATTACGTTTGTTTTCATGTTAAACAAATAATTCGATTAAAATGAAAAAATTATTATTATTTGGTGTTCTCGCTATTGCATCAACAGCGTTCGGACAAAGAATTCAAAAAGGTGGTTCACAATTAAATGCAGGTTTAGGACTTGGTAATTCTTGGGGAGGAATCCCTGTTTATGTTGGTATTGATCACGGTGTGCATAAAGATGTGACTGTTGGAGGTCAGATTAGTTTTGCCAATGTAAACGAAAACAATTTGTCTATCAATTGGTTTTCATTAAGTGCTAATGCTAATTACCACTTTAATACCTTATTAGAAATTCCTAACAATTGGGATGTTTATGCAGGATTATCTCTTGTGTATAACAATTATTCATATAAATACAATTCTGGTTTAGATTTAGGATTACAAATTGGTGGTAGATACTTCTTCAACGATAAATTCGGTGTAAATCTCGAATTTGGTGATGGCAATTATGCAACTGGAGGAAAAGTTGGTATCACTTACAAATTTTAATACACTCTATTTAAAAGGTCTTTAAATCCTTTGAATAAAAACAACCATTTCGAAAACTTAAAATCGAAATGGTTGTTTTTTATATATATTATTCTTGATTATCAACTGTAGAAGTAACGTACATGTTTATAAAAGTATCCTTTTACTGCTTTTTGACCTTTTTCGTGAACACCAACACAAGTGTAAATGTGCAGATTTTAGGGAAATATCAGTCAATGATTACAAATCTGCGCCATCGGGGGCTATTTAGTGATAGGTAGGTCTAAATAACTGAAGTCTTCTCTTTTTAATGAAGTTTCACTCCCCTTTATCAATATAACACCATTTTCAAATGTAAAATAATATATAGGTCTATGAGTAATATGAACTTCTTTTTCTATAATAGTTACTTGGTAAATATCGTTATTTTCACGAGTTCTTAAATTATTTTTTTTCCACAATAAAACAAACTCTTTATTTTGATAAGTTAGAGGTATATTCATTGTAACTCCATTAAAAAAAGTTTTTAGACCGTTTTCGACTCCAATTTACTCTATTCGGATTTAACAACAAAATTTATACGGTTTTTATAACCCTTTTAAGAGTTTTTATATGGATACGTTCGGTAAAAGAATGGCAGCTCTCCGCAAGGAAAGAAAAATGACACAAGATGAGTTAGCTAAACTCTTAAGTACTTCTATTTCTGTTATTGGCAGATACGAACGCAACGAAGTAAAACCGTCTATTGAGATTGCAACGCAACTTGCCGAAGCTCTCGAAGTAAGTTTGGATTATCTTGTAGGTTCTACGGATGTACTTCTGGAAAAAAATATTGTAAACAGGGTACTTGATATTCAAAAACTAAAAGAGAACGATAAACAACACGTTTTCCCTCTCTTAGACGCTTTTATCAAACAAACTAAATTACAAGGTATCTTATAAAAAACGCCAAGTTGTTAGCCTGGTGTTTGGGTTATTTCAACTCAAAAGGAACTGCATCTTTAAATTCTTTAAAAATATCTATCCTGTCTGGAATTTCCTTTCCTATAAAATTCCCTTTAAAATCAATGAAGTAACTTATTTCATAATCTAACTTCATTTCCTTATCTGACTTTACATTTTCTATTGTTTTCTTGTAAGAATATTTAATTTCCAAGACCTTGATTTTATCGGTGTCAAATTCATAGGTTATTGTAGCTTGTCCTGTTTCCCCATAAATACTTGTGACACTTTTTGTTATTTTACCGTTCACATAATTTACTTTAGCTCCTGTACCCTCTGCACTAATTCCCTCTATGTCATATGTAATTATTGTGTCTTTTGCCACTTTACTAAAATCGGATTTGTTATTTATACTCCCCATTTCTTGTTTAGAGGAAAATTTGCACGATACAATTACAAAAGATAAACAGACTATTATATACTTCATCATTTTCTTACGGTTTTAAAATTGGAAGTCCTTTTTTATCTTTTGGCAATGCTCTCAATTCTTTCAAGCTATTTCCAAACATATTCTCAAAATGAGGCATATCTTTAAATTTCCAATCGCCTCCCCATTCAAAGCCTTTGGATTTTCCTAATGTCGATAAAGATTTCCAATCTAAATTATAGTCTAATTTTCCATTTGTGATTCCTACAATGTCAAATGCTAACCCAAAGTTATGATTACTAAAACCTCCTTTTGCTTTTGTAACTATGTTACCGGGTGCGGTTCTTCCTTGAGCATATAAAGCGTCTTGCTCTGCATAAGTTCTAAATCCTTGAGCAACTCTAATCAAAGTACCGTCTGAACCTGCATTGGCTTCTTTGATAAAATCTGTTGCTTGCATTCTTATAGCTGGATGCAAACTTTGTATTCTTTTGTCTGAAACTGCATCTCCTGTTACAAAAGCATCTTGTACAGTCCCCAAATCATTAGATTTTGTCTGAAGTTCTGTATAGTGTTTTTCGCTTAAAGTTCCTCCCCAATTAACGTCTGTGTTTTCAAATTTTGCACGATAGTTATCTTTTAGTTGATATACTTTGTTGTCGTCTATTCCGTCATTACCTAAATATACACCGTCCCTATCATAATAATCTCCGTCTAACATCCCTATTGGGTCTATTCTGGTAATCGGGTTGTTGCTTACAAAATGATACGGTGTCTTGTTCGGTTGAACTTCCGCCAACGGGTCAACAGACAACCACCTTCCAATGGCTGGGTCGTAGTTTCGGGCGTGGAAGTCGTAGAGGTTTA
>JBHBEQ010000076.1:0-17116 GCA_041785575.1 Flavobacterium sp. | reverse complement strand
CCTAAAATAAATAAAATATGAGTACAAAAACAATGAAAGCTATGACCTATTATGGTGATCACGATGTTCGGTTTGAAGATCGTCCTATTCCATCAATAATAGAGCCTACAGATGCCATTATCAAGGTAGTAAAAACAACTATTTGTGGAACAGACTTAGGAATCTACAAAGGAAAAAACCCTGAAATAGAGCAAACTGCTTTAAAAAAAACTGGAGAATGGAACGGACGTATCTTAGGTCACGAAGGTATCGGAATCATTGAAGAGGTAGGTTCGGCTGTAAAGAACTTTAAAAAAGGGGATAAAGTAATCATTTCTTGCGTGAGTAAATGCGGTTCTTGCGAAAACTGTCAAAAACAACTTTATTCTCACTGTCAAAAAGGTGGTGGATGGATTATGGGATATATGATTGATGGTGTTCAAGCTGAATATGTACGCACTCCATTTGCGGATAATTCTCTATTTTTATTACCTGAAAACTTAAATACGGATATTGCAGTAATGCTTTCTGACGCCTTACCAACAGGACACGAAATTGGTGTACAGTATGGAAATGTAAAACCAGGAGATACTGTAGCTATCGTTGGAGCTGGACCAATCGGAATGAGTTGCTTACTCACTTCTCAATTTTACTCTCCTTCTTTGATTATAGTAGTTGACATGGACGAAAATCGTTTAGCAATTGCAAAAGAAATGGGTGCAGACCACGTAATCAACCCAAGTAAAGAAGACCCTGTTGCTAAAATATTAGAAATCACTGGAGGTCGTGGAGTAGATTGTGCAATGGAAGCTGTTGGAGTACCTGCAACTTGGGACGTTTGCCAAAGAGTAGTAAAAGAAGGTGGACACTTAGCAAACGTTGGTGTACACGGACAATCGGTTAATTTTGAAATTGAAAAACTTTGGATTAAAAACCTTACTATCACAACTGGTTTGGTAAATACCAACACAACCAATATGTTAATGAAATCGTGTGAATCTGGAAAAATTCCATTAGAAAAATTAGTAACTCACCGTTTCAAATTTAGTGAAATTGAGAAAGCTTGGGAAGTTTTCAAAAACAGTACTGAACACAAATCTATCAAAGTAATTATCGAAATGGAATAATTTCTTTATAGCAATAATTGAAACCTGCATTTTAATACTTTTTAAATGCAGGTTTTTTTTTTACATATTTTAAAAAAAATTAATTATCTATTTTATAGCAAAATGGATTAACGAAATGTACCGTACAATAAGTAAATACAACACATAAATCCAATATAATTCAAAAGGAAATTTGGATTTCCTCTACATGTAAATCCACAAAAAAATACAATCTAATCAAGTTATTTTTCTTATCACAATTGCTAATCAAGGAATATCAATAAAGCAGTTTTTTGATAATAAATTTATATATATCTTTGTAGTAAAATAATTTAGAAAATCATGAATTTTTTCAAAAGAATATTCTCATCAGAGAAAAAAGAAACTTTAGACAAGGGATTAGAAAAATCAAAAACCTCTTTTTTCGACAAGCTTTCAAAAGCTGTAGCAGGTAAATCGAAAGTTGACGATGAAGTTTTAGATGATTTAGAAGATGTTCTTATTACTTCGGATGTTGGAGTAAATACAACCTTAAAAATTATCGAACGCATCGAAAAAAGAGTAGCTCGTGACAAATATCTTGGTACAGAAGAATTGAATCAAATTCTTCGAGAGGAGATAATGAGTTTACTTTCAGAAACAAAATCTGGTGAAGAAAATTCATTCGCCATCCCGAAAGACAAAAAACCTTATGTAATAATGGTTGTAGGTGTCAATGGCGTTGGAAAAACAACTACTATTGGTAAACTTGCTCATCAATTTAAAAAAGAAGGATATAAAGTTGTTCTTGGAGCAGCAGATACATTTCGTGCAGCAGCCATCGATCAGTTGCAAATTTGGGCTGACCGTGTACAAGTTCCTATCGTGAAACAGCAAATGGGAAGTGACCCTGCTTCTGTAGCATTTGATACTTTAGAGTCTGCCGTTGCGCAAAACGCAGATGTTGTAATCATAGATACTGCGGGGCGTTTGCACAACAAAGTAGGTTTAATGAACGAACTTTCGAAGGTTAAACGCGTGATGCAAAAAGTAATCGGAGATGCTCCACACGATGTCATGTTAGTACTCGATGGTTCTACAGGACAAAACGCTTTCGAACAAGCCAAACAATTTACTGCTGCAACAGAAGTGAGTTCACTTGCAGTAACAAAACTTGACGGAACAGCTAAAGGTGGAGTTGTAATTGGTATTTCAGACCAATTTCAAATTCCAGTAAAATACATTGGCGTTGGAGAAGGTATTGATGACCTTCAAGTGTTTAACAAATATGAGTTTGTAGACTCTTTCTTTAAAAGATAGTCCATGAAAAAAACTTTTTTCCTATTCATTATCACATTGATAATCACAGCATGTAGCTCAAAAGTTAACCCGAGTGACTTAGATAAGCTCAATGGGTATTGGGAAATTGAATCAGTAGAAACTACAGATGGTAAGACCAAAAAATACGAAGCTAATACTAATGTAGATTATATCGAATACAAAAATCAAAAAGGATATAGACAAAAATTAGTTCCTCAACTAGATGGCACTTTTCAATCCAATGGATTAAAAGAAGAAATGCGACTGTTGCCTAACGAAAAACAATCAGTATTTGTTTGCAAAACAAAATATGCCGAGTGGAAAGAGGAAATTATTGAACTATCAGACAATAATTTTAGCCTCAAAAACGAACAAGGATTGATTTATCACTACAAAAAATTCACACCTATCGAAATTTCTAAAAAATGAAAAAATCAACATTCGATCCACATAAAAGAATACGCGAAGAACACTCTATCCAAGATATCTTACAAGTAATTACGAAAGGATACAATCTAGAGAGTACTTTTGACAAGCTAGACATTCGCGAAGCGTGGATAAAATTGCTAGGACCAGGTGTGGCAAAATATACGAAAAGCGTAGAGTTAAAAAGAGAAGTTCTCTATGTATATCTCACTTCGGCAATTTTAAAAGAAGAATTGAGCTATGGAAAACAAAAAATCATCTCTATGCTCAACGAAGAAATGCAAAAAACAGTTGTAACAGACATTGTATTGCGATAAACAAAACTTTTTTATCTATTGAAAAATCAACTTTATTGGATTCCTATATGCACCTATTTTATATGTGTTTCTCTATTGCTATTTTGGAAAGATTACAATTTGTTGTTTTCTACGAATAGAATAGTAAACACTTCTATTTTTATAGGAATTTTTCTCGGATTAAACCTTATCAAAAAACAAATTAATCCTCAAAATTTTATCTTCATTTCCATTATAGCAATATATGCTTCATTGAGTTTGTTGTACAAAGAAACGGCAGAACTCAACTTATTATTTCGCCCAGAATTAGACCCTTGGTTAATGGAGTTGGATCAAAAGATTTTTGGATTTCAACCAGCTGAAGTATTTTCAGAGGCATTCTCTAATTGGTGGTTTAGTGAACTTATGTTTTTTGGTTATTTTTGGTACTATCTAATGCCTCTTTCTATATTGTTTATAATTTACAAAAAAATTCCACAAAAAGCAGAAGAATTTGGTTTTATACTCATCGGTTCGTTCTTATTCTACTATCTCATTTTTATTTTACTTCCGGCGTTGGGACCGCAATATTATTTTGAGCCCCCAAAAAACGAAATTATATCTCAAGGTTTTTTTGGAAATACTGTTAAACTCATACAAAAAAATGGAGAAGCACCAACAGCTGCATTTCCAAGCTCTCACGTAGGAATTTCATGGATAGTTATAATATGGATTTGGAAAAATATAAAGAAAAGTTTGTTATTTTTCCTACCCTTTGTACTTTTGCTCATGTGCTCAACAATTTATATAAAAGCACACTACTTTACCGACGTATGGGCTGGCTTAATATCAGCTTTTATCACATACCCTATTATTTATTATTTTTACAAGAATTTATCAGATGCCTATAACAATTAAAGAAGTGGTTGAAAAAAAAGATTTCAACACTTTTATATATTTACCCGAAAAAACACACCAATCTCACCAAAATTGGGTACATCCTCTATACATAGATGAATTAAAATTTTTCAATTCCTCTCAAAACCCATCCTTTGCACACAACAAAACCGTGCTATTCTTAGCCTACAAAGGCAAAGAAGCCGTGGGTCGTATTATGGGAATTATTCCGTTAGAGTTTAACAAACTTCAAAACGTACAAACTGCTCGTTTCTGCTATTTTGAAAGTATTGATGACGAAAACGTATTCAAAGCTCTAATAGAAGCAATCGAAAAATGGGCAAAAGAAAATGGAGCCAATGAAATGATTGGTCCAATGGGATTTTCTGACAAAGAGCCACAAGGGTTCCTCATAGAAGGATTTGACGAACTTCAAATGCCTGTTACCAATCACAGCTTTTCTTATATGAAACATTTCATCGAAAAAGCAGGGTATAATCAACATCTTCGCCTTTATCAATACGACGTTCCTATCAATAACGAAATAATAGCAAAATACGAAGTATTCACTCAAAGAGCTCTATCTCAACATCAAATAAAGATATGGGAATTTCAGCACTTAAAAGATATCAAACCTTTTGTAAAACCTGTATTTAATCTTATAAACTCAACTTATACAGACATATACGGATTCACAAAGGTTACTACCCAAGAAGCAGAAGATTTTGCAAATAGGTTTTTACCTCTATTAAATCCTAAATTAATAAAAATAATTACAAACAAAGATAATAACATCATAGCTTTTGTTATCGCAATGCCAAATGTAAACGAAGGCATTCAAAAGGCAAAAGGAAGATTGTTTCCTCTCGGATGGTTTCATATTTTACGTTCTATGCGCACTTCTAAAAGATTGGTCTTACTATTAGGAGCTGTAGATAATAATATGCAAAACAAAGGTTTAGATGCTATACTAGCTATTAAACTACTAAATTCTGCTAAAGAACTAGGATTTAAAACCATGGACAGCCATCTAATCATGGAGAAAAACCTAAAAATGAGAGGTATTATCGAACGCATACAAGGAAACAGATTGTATAAAAAATATGCGATTTTCAACAAAAAAATCTAATCTCTAAACAAAAATCCTGATTAACCTAAGTAGAAAATAAAGTAAAAAACTACCTTTGTAAACTAATTGCTTCGTTATGAGTTTTGAAAAAACAACAGAATCCACCTCTAATTACGACCATCTAGAACATTTATCTATTACAGATATCTTGACTTTTATTAATAAAGAAGATCAAACAGTGCCTTTTGCAGTAAAAAAAGCCATTCCACAAATAGAAAAAGTTGTTGATGTCGTAGTTAAACAATTAAAAAAAGGCGGAAGATTATTCTATATAGGAGCTGGTACTTCCGGACGTTTAGGAATTGTAGATGCATCAGAGTGCCCACCAACATTTGGTGTTCCTTTCGATATGGTTATAGGATTGATTGCAGGAGGAGATCAAGCCATTAGAAAAGCTGTAGAAAATGCAGAAGACGATAGTCAACAAGCAGAAAAAGATTTGCTTAACTACAACATAAACGAAAACGATGTTCTCCTTGGAATTGCAGCATCTGGAACTACTCCATACGTTATCGGTGGGGTATCGTTTGCTAAGAAAAACAATATTCCTACTGCTTGTATTACTTGTAACACATCAAGTCCTTTAGCATTGGCAGTAGACTATCCTATCGAGGTAGTTGTAGGAGCAGAATTTGTAACGGGTAGCTCTCGTATGAAAGCAGGAACTGCACAAAAATTAGTTCTCAATATGATTTCTACTTCTGTAATGATACAAATGGGCCGAGTAAAAGGAAACAAAATGGTAGATATGAAATTATCTAACAATAAACTTGTAAACCGAGCAATTAGAATGGTTCAAGAAGAACTAAACATTTCAATGGAAGAAGCAGAAAAACTTATAGAAAAACACAACAACGTAAGAGAAGCAATAAAGAATTATCAAAATGACTCAAAAATCGGATAGAAAAAAAATATCAGCAGGACTGAAAAGAATAGGAATTGCCGTTCCACTAATGTTCTTAGGTCCCATCGTTGTAGGTTCGGCATTTAAAAATACACAACACGAATACTACTACCCAGTGTTGGCAATTGGCATCATCATCTGTCTTTGCTCTATGTTTTTATTTTTCAAAGGGCTACAAAAAATGGTTAGCGGATTTTTTAACGATACAAAACAATGAAAAAAATTACATTAGGAATATTAAGTCTTTTTTGTGTTTCGTGCTATGAAACAACGCGTAATTGCAAAGACTACAGAACTGGAGAATTTGTCTTTGAACAAGAAATAAATGGAAAATTAGAAAAATCCAGTTTTATTCGTACAGATTCTATGGAAATTGAAACTTACAATGGAAAAATAGACACTTCTATTGTACGTTGGATTAACGATTGCGAATATGTTCTTCAGAAAAAAAATCCAAAAAATATGGCTGAACGCAAAGGAGTGCATATCAAAATATTATCCACCAACAAATCTGGATACACTTTTGAATACGGCATCGTAGGGGCTTCCAAAAAAAGAAAAAGGGAAAATTACACGTAAATAAACTAAAAAGCACCTTAAAAGAGATATTCTATAAAGGTGCTTTTATTATTTAATTATTTTATCAATTGGATGAGTTCTTTTTGAAGACTTACTCCTTTGTCTTCTAAATACCATCTTTGTAAAGCTTCTTTTACCTCAGCAGTAACCGAACCATATTTCGATTTTAAATCTGCTACTAATTGAGCTGCTGCCTTTGGACGATCTCCCCAAGTAAATAAAAACTTGTTTAAATCTTTAGAAACTGCAATTACTTTAGGAATAGAACGCGCTCCATTTGTCAGATATTGCTGCATCAACTCATCGTTATCATCTCTTAAAACAAGTTTCAATTCCACATTATCACACGCTTCAGCTATCTTTGCTATCACAGGTACATTTTGAGCTGCATCTCCACACCAACTTTCAAGTAAAACAAACCATATTTGAGGTTGTTGTATCGATTGTAATACTTCTTTCATTTCAGGCAAAAGCTCTTGTGTTTTATCTATGCGTTTCATACGTGCTCGATTGAGTTTTGTAAACTCAGTCAACATTTCATTTTGTGTATGTCCAGTAGAAGCATTTTGTTCCACTTTTTCATCTACCAATTTTAAGTACTCTTCGTAAGTCATTGCATTTTGCAAAGCTCTTTCATATATAGATTTCATTTAGTAAAAGTTTTTTACAAATTTACAAAATCCGCCATAGGAATGGCAAAAAACATTCATTTAAAAATGGTATTTAATAATGATAACATCCGAAGAAATTAGAATAAAAATACAAGTTGGAAAATTTGAAGTACATCAAAATAATGATATATTTGCAAATAAAATATTTTCCTCGATATGAAATATAAAAGAATACTTCTAAAATTAAGTGGCGAAGCTCTAATGGGAGAAAATCAATACGGAATTGACCCTAATCGCCTAGCAGAATATGCACAAGAAATTAAAAAAGTTGTAGACCTAGGTGTTGAAGTAGCCATAGTTATTGGTGGAGGAAACATTTTCAGAGGAGTTGCAGGTGCAAGTAACGGAATGGATCGCGTACAAGGTGATTATATGGGTATGCTAGCGACTGTAATAAATGGGATGGCTTTACAAGGAGCACTTGAAGACCACGGTATGAAAACAAGACTTCAAACTGCTTTAAAAATGGAAGCTATTGCAGAGCCATACATTAAGAGAAGAGCTACAAGACATTTGGAAAAAGGGCGTATTGTAATCTTTGGAGCTGGTACAGGTAACCCATATTTTACTACAGATACTGCAGCCGTTCTTAGAGGTATCGAAGTTGGAGCAGATGTAATCTTAAAAGGAACTCGTGTAGATGGTGTTTATACTGCAGATCCTGAAAAATTCCCCGACGCTACACGTTTTGAAAAAATTACTTTTGCAGATGTTTTAAACAAAGGTTTAAACGTTATGGACACTACGGCTTTTACTCTAAGTCAAGAAAATCAATTGCCAATCGTGGTGTTTGATATGAACAAAACCGACAACTTACTTAAAGTATGTAAAGGTGAAAATGTAGGAACAACAGTATATTAATTTACATATAAAAAATGACAGAAGAAATCAATTTTATCATAGACGAAGCTAAGGAGTCAATGAATAGCTCAATAGCTCACTTAGAAAAAGCATTGTTAAATATTCGTGCTGGAAAAGCTAACCCACAAATGTTGGGAGCCGTATTTGTAGATTACTACGGTTCTGCTACTCCATTAGCACAAGTTGCAAACATCAACGTACCAGACCCTCGTACACTTACTGTTACTCCTTGGGAAAAAAATATGTTGCAACCTATTGAAAAAGCTATTATGATTGCCAACTTAGGATTAAATCCTATGAACAATGGAGAAACAATCATCATCAACATTCCAGCTTTGACTGAAGAACGTCGTAAAGAATTAGCAAAACAAGCAAAAGGTGAAGCAGAAGATGCAAAAATCTCTATCCGTAATGCTCGTAAAGATGCTAATACTGATATCAAAAAGCAAGAAAAAGACGGAACTTCTGAAGACGTATGTAAAGATGCAGAAGATCGCATACAAAAGTTAACAGACTCTTTTATTAAGCAAATAGATGATATTTACGCTGAAAAAGAAGCTGAAATTATGAAAGTTTAACTTTCTCTTTATTTAAGTATAAAAAGTAGGCTGTCTGATATAATCAGACAGCCTACTTTTTATATAACATTTTTCAATTTATTTCTTATTTTGGTATAAAACAGGATTTAATTCTTCATCGTTATACATCTTCATTTGTCTATATACTTTCATATATTTTCTACCTTCTGAAATATCTTTTAATAATTCATCAATAGACACAAACATATCCTTTTTTTGCTCTAATAATATATTTAACTTTTCTTGACATTTTTGTCTATGCTCTTCTGATGCTGATTCTCTATCAACTTCTTCTTGCATATGATAGATTTTTAAAGCCAATATAGACAATCGGTCAATTGCCCAAGCAGGACTTTCTGTATTAATACTCGCATTTTCATTTGGCTTTACATCTTTAAATTTTTGTAAGAAATAGCTATCTATATATTCTACAACATCTGTACGGTGTTGATTAGAAGCATCTATTTTACGTTTTAGTTCCAATGCTGCAACTGGGTCTATTTGCGGATCTCTAATAATATCTTCATAATGCCATTGTACGGTATCAATCCAATTTTTTAAATAATAAAGATGCTCAATTTGATCTTTTGGATAAGGATTGTTGATTGGCTGTGCTACATCGTCAAATTGGTGATAATCTCTGATGCTTTGCTCAAAAATTTCGTATGCTTTTGAAATCATTTTTTTTCTTTTTTAATAGTTACAAATATAAGATATTGTTCTTTTTCTTTTCCCAACAAAATGTGAATTAATTAAACAAATCCCAAACTAAACCAAAACGAAATGTAAGTTCTTGATAAGGATAATTTGGTGCTGTATAGTAATTAATGCTTGTCCATTTCGCATTAAAATGATCCACACTTATAAACACTCTTGCTGTTCGAATCTTTGCATTCACAAATACATCAAACACTGGATATCCTCCTATCTTCTGCTGGTTTTGTATGTAAAAATCTCCTATTATTGGTGCATATCCATCTGCATAATATTTAGAAAAATAACTAAACTTTAGTCCTATCTGCAAAAACAATGCTTTCTTAAACCAATAATCCGTATAGTAGAAAGTATTTCTTGTTGTAATTACTGGTACATTTAATATAGATTGGTCTTGTATTACTTGTTGGTATAAAATTGTATTGTCTAAAGCAAATTTACCAAACGTAAACTCTCTGCTCAATTTCACTCCAAAATAGTTAATCACTCCATCATATTGCTTTGGTGTTACCAAAAGCTGTTGCAATCTATTGTTACTATCTACTGCTGTTGCATCATTAGAAAAATAAATTTTATCTGTAATCAAATGGTAATTTACCGATGCGTCAAACCAAGGTGTTTGAATATCACCTCTCAAACGACTGTGTTTTTCATTAGAAAACTCATTATACCAATTATACGGCACAAAAGCACTTTGAAACAATCTTTGTGTAAAATCAGGGATTTTACTAACAAATTCATATTGTCCTAAAACAGAAACATCTTTGGTAATTTTTCCTAATATCGCTCCTTTAATCTCGCTCAAAGTTTCCCCTACAACAGTTTGTCTTGCCATTACACTAGCATCAAACTTTTGGTGTTGAAAAAAATACTCCCCTCCTATTGTTGCTATTTGGGCTGCTAACTTAGAAGGCACTTTCACATTGCCGTTCTCGTCAAAAACTTGTGAACGATAATGATAATCATATCCTGTATGGTCTATAAAAAAAGACAATCTACCCGCTTGTTTATTTGTCCATCCAAGGGCAAATTTATTATACAAATTATAGTGGCGAACTTTGTCTCGAACTCCTGAAAATGTTTCTCCAAAATAATTATTTATCTGCGTTCTAGTTCCGTCTAAACTGGTAAAATAATTTGTTGGATTAGGAGTCACTTGGGTATAAAAATTTGTCTTATACTCGTAAATACTCTCATGACCTATCCACAAGTCGTTTTGTAAAGATTTCACGAAGCGATAGTTGTGATTGAAATACAAACGCAATCCTTTAAAATAGCTATTGGCATCTCTAAAAAACACGTTTAGTCGTTCTCTATTTTTATAAATTCCTTGATTCGCTTCAAACAAAACAGGGTCAGTAATCCCTCCGTTTTCTTGATTTCCTATATCTTGAAATGCAAAATGTGTTTTAAGACCATATCGTTTGTTTTTCGATAAATATGATGCCCCTATTCTAAAATTCCCAACACTTGTGAGCTGATTGATATACGAACCAAGTGAACGCAATCCTTTATAGCCAACAAAGAAATTGAATTTTTCGGAAGTATTTACCGTAAACAATGCATCGAGATTTTGTCCTTGACTAATTGCCGAACGATAATACAATTCACTAAAAGCCGTTGGTACGTGGTAGTAAAAAATATCTTCACTACGCAAATAAGCAAACATTCTAGCAGAAAAACCCGTTTGTGGAAGTGCATAAATATCTCGAAGTCCATGATCTAATGTATTATACGTTTGCCCATCATTATTAAAAGCTAGTAATCCGAAATTATCACGTCTTAAAAAGTTGTTGGCATAGTATTTTTTTATCGTAAGAGTTGTATCAACAGATATACTATTGTTATAGACATCACGAATTTCGTACATCTCTATTTTTGCAACAGTATCTACCGAAGTGAGTGTTTTACCCAATTTCAACGAATCTAATCGTAAATTATTATTTGTTCCTGCTCTCTGAATCACAGTATTTCCAAGCGAACTTTTATTTATTAAAGAGCCACTCTGAATTACAGTTTTTGTTGGTTTATCTTGCGCCCAAAGTGAAAGAGAGCATAAAAACAAAAGTATTGACCATCTGCGCATAATAGATTTTTTGCAAATTTAATTTTTTTATCTCATCTTCAACATAGCAAATCAGCAAAATATACAATAAAAAAATTTTCAAACAACAGTTTGTTTATCAAAGATTTCTAAGGTTTAAAGAAAGCATATTGCTCTCTAATTCTTTACTCTTCAAAAAAATATCATACCTTTGCTCTTTATTCCTAACTACAATGAGATTACACAAAAATTTAGTATACACTGTTATAGATAGTATTTTAGCCATATTCAACCAAGGTGAATATGCAGATAAGGTAGTTGCACTTGCTCTGAAAAAAGACAAAAGATGGGGTGGCAAAGACCGAAAATTTGTTGCTGAAACCATATATGAAATCGTACGTTGGAAACGTTTATATGCTGAAATTGCCAATGTAAAAGACCCTTTTGACAGAGATGACGCTTGGAGAATATTCGCTGTTTGGGCGGTATTAAGAGGTATACAACTACCTGACTGGAAATACTTTGAAAACACTCCTACAAGACGTATTAAAGGACGATTTGACGAACTTTCAAAAATCAGAAAATACAGAGAATCTATTCCTGATTGGATGGATGAACTCGTTGTATCTGAACTTGGAGAAGAAGTTTGGGAAAAAGAAATCAAAGCACAAAACGAACAAGCTAAAGTGGTATTGAGAGTAAACACTCTTAAAACTACAAAAGCAAATTTAAAAAAAGAACTTCAAAAGCTGGAAATAGAAACCTATAGTGATGACAACTATCCTGATGCTTTGATATTAAAAGAACGCACCAATGTATTTATGACTGATTTGTTTAAAAACGGATTATTTGAAGTACAAGACGCTTCTTCACAAAAAGTTGTTCCATTACTTGATGTAAAACCCGGAATGAGAGTTGTTGACGCCTGTGCTGGCGCTGGAGGTAAAACATTACACATTGCAGCTAAAATGGAAAACAAAGGACAAATCATTGCAATGGATTTGTACGAAAGCAAACAAAAACAACTCAAAATAAGAGCTAAACGTAATAATGTATTCAATATTGAATACCGCATAATCGACTCTACAAAAGTTATAAAAAAACTACACGATAAAGCAGACCGTTTACTCATCGACGCACCTTGTTCTGGACTAGGTGTATTGAAGAGAAACCCTGATAGCAAATGGAAGCTACAACCAGAATTTGTAGAAGAAATTAAGAAAACCCAACAAGAAATTTTAGAAAACTATTCCAAAATGCTCAAAGTTGGAGGAAAGATGGTGTATGCTACTTGCTCTATCCTACCTTCTGAAAACCAATTGCAAATAGAAAAATTCTTAAAAACTCCTTTCGGACAAAACTTCAAATTTATTAAAGACGAAAAAGTTTTAGCCTCTTCATCGGGGTACGATGGATTTTATATGGCTCTGCTTGAACGCGTAAAATAAATAAAACAATATAGAAATTAGAGTCGAATACGGCTCTAATTTCATTTATAAAAACTCTCCAAAATGTTGTTCTTTAAACTAGCCTCATTACCTCATTTTTTATTCAATAAGAAAAATATTTTATTACTATTGTTTCTATTGAATAATTTTTTTTGTGCATTTTCTCAAAAGGCAATTCCAAAATACTACGATAATATCAATTTTAATTTAAATGGCAAAGAGTTAAAAATTGCTCTTGCTAACCTTATCACTCAAACACACAAACGACAACTCACCTATGGTCAGATTTGGCAAACTTTAAAAATCACCGATAAAAATCCGAGAGATACTAAAAAAGTAGTTTTGTTATATGGCTGGGAAAATGGCAACGACAATGATTTTAGTAATGATTTATATAGAGACAATAATCAAAATGGTGGAAAACCTGGTGAATGGAACAGAGAGCACACCTATGCACAATCTTTAGGTAGCCCTGCCCTAGGAAAAATTGGCGCTGGAGCTGATGCTCATCACTTAAGAGCCTGCGATTCTCAGAGAAATTCAAAAAGAGGAAATAAAAAATTTGGCCCTGGGAAAGGTAATTCTAAAAACATTGGAGGATATTGGTATCCAGGTGACCAATGGAAAGGAGATGTAGCAAGAATGATGATGTATCTCTATTTGAGATACGGTACACAATGCCTGCCTTCAAAAGTTGGGATTGGATCAACAAAAAACACACCTGATGGTATGATTGATTTATTTCTACAATGGAATGCAGAAGATCCTGTATCGGAAATTGAAATTCAAAGAAACAATTACCTATCCAACTTAGAAAATCCTTTTGCACAAGGAAACAGAAACCCTTTTATAGACAATCCATACTTAGCAACAAAAATATGGGGAGGCCCTGAAGCTGAAAACACTTGGAAATTAAAGAAAACAATTCAAACAGAACCATTTGATTTTACATGGACTTTCAATCCATATAATAGAAATTCTATTGTTATCAACTGCAAACATATTATCAAAAAAATCACTATCAAAAACCCTCAAGGCAAAGAAATAAAGATAATCCTAAACCCTAAACCAAAAGGCAATAAATACGAATTAAACAATTTACCTAAAGGTTTGATTACAATAGAAATAGAATCAAAAGACAACAAAAAGAAAAGCCAAAAAATCACCATAAAATAAACCATCTTTCAACACAAGTCATAAATATGACAAAATGACATAAAAAAATCGTTTGGCAACACTTTTGTTATTAATCAAATCAATAAATCTAATATAGAAATGGCAACCGAAGATAAAAAAGCTACAAACGAACCACTAGAACAAGAAGAAGTAGTAAAAGAAACCGTTGAAACTACTTCAGAAGTAGACGTTTTAAAAGAAGAATTACAAAACGAAAAAAATAGATACCTACGTTTATTTGCAGAATTTGAAAACTACAAAAAACGCACAGCAAAAGAACGATTAGAACTATTTGAAACTGCGAGTGAAGGTGTAATGACCGTTTTACTTCCTATTTTAGATGATTTTGACGGTGCATTGCAATTTGTAGAAGACAAAGAAAACGACGGATTAGTATTGATTTCAAATAAACTTCGCGATTCTTTAACATCAAAAGGTCTTAGCATTGTTGACCTAAAAATTGGTGACGCCTTCAATGTTGATTCAGCAGAGGCTATTACACAAATACCTGCAGGTGATGACATGAAAGGTAAAATCGTAGATATTGTTGAAAAAGGATATAAACTAGGAGAAAAAATCATACGTTTCCCTAAAGTGGTAATCGGACAATAAGACAAATGAAAAAAGACTATTACGAAATATTAGGTATTGACAAATCGGCAGATGCCGCAGCTATAAAAAAAGCGTACCGCAAAAAAGCTATTGAGTACCATCCAGATAAAAACCCTGGTGACAAACAAGCGGAAGAAAATTTCAAACTTGCCGCTGAAGCCTATGAGGTATTGAGCGACCCTGACAAAAAAGCTCGTTACGACCAATACGGACACGCTGCCTTTGAAGGTGGAGGTGCTGGATTTGGAGGAGGTGGAATGAATATGGAAGACATCTTTTCTCAATTTGGGGACATTTTCGGAGGTGGATTTGGTGGCTTCGGAGGATTTAGTGGCTTCGGAGGACAATCAGGTCCAAGAAGAGTAAAAGGTGTAAACATCAGAATCCGCTTAAAAATAAGTTTAGAAGAAATCGCCAATGGAATTGAGAAAAAAGTAAAAATCAAACGAAAAGTTCAAGCTCCTGGCACAACTTATAAAACTTGTAGTACTTGTAACGGAAGTGGACAAGTAACCAAAATAACCAACACCATATTAGGACGTATGCAAACATCTACTCCTTGTACCAACTGTCAAGGAAGTGGACAAATATTAGACAGCAAACCTAATAATGCCGACAGAGAAGGAATGGTTGTAATAGAGGAAACTGTTTCTATTAAAATTCCTGCTGGTGTTTCTGATGGCATACAATTAAAAGTTTCAGGCAAAGGTAACGATGCTCCTGGAGCAAATAATATCCCAGGTGACTTAATCGTTATCGTTGAAGAAATAGAGCACGAAACTCTAAAAAGAGAAGGTGAAAATATCCACTACGATTTATACATAAGTATTTCCGAAGCTGTTTTAGGTTGTCAAAAAGAAATCGAAACAGTAACAGGAAAAGTGAGAGTGAAACTAGAAGAAGGAATTCAATCAGGTAAAATTTTACGACTTAGAGGAAAAGGTCTTCCTAGTTTACAAGGCTATGGCACAGGGGATTTTATTATTCACGTAAACGTATGGACACCTAAAAACCTTACGTCTGAACAAAGAAAATTCTTCGAATCAATGAAAGAAGACAACAACTTTGTTCCAAAACCTGAAAAAAACGAAAAAACTTTTTTTGAGAAAATAAAGGAAATGTTTTCGTAACTAAAATATTATTATTAAATTCGCATCGCACTTTAAATAGTGAATTTTCTTTTTCATAGCAATTTTTCCCGTTCTTGTTAACAAGAACGGGTTTTTTATATCTCATTGAAACATTAGCTAGTGTTTTTTTGTATCTTTACAACATTAAATAATTATTACAGTAAAAAATGTCATATATCTTAGAGGTGAAAAACATCTCCAAATTTTATGGAGAAAAAACTGCCTTAAACGATGTTTCGTTAAATATTCCAAAAGGTAGTATCTTTGGATTACTTGGTCCTAATGGTGCAGGAAAAACGTCACTAATCCGAATCATCAACCAAATTACCTATCCAGACAAAGGAAAAGTATATCTCGATGGTGAAGAACTAAATATAAAACACATCAGACACATAGGCTATATGCCTGAAGAAAGAGGTTTGTATAAATCTATGAAAGTAGGCGAACAAGCTTTATATCTTGCGCAACTAAAAGGCTTGAGTAAAGCTGAAGCAAAAAAACAACTCCAATATTGGTTTGATCGTTTAGATATTGGTGATTGGTGGAATAAAAAAATTCAAGAACTTTCTAAGGGAATGGCTCAAAAAATTCAGTTTGTAGTAACTGTATTACATCAGCCTAAATTACTTATTTTCGATGAACCTTTTTCTGGTTTCGACCCTGTAAATGCCAATATCATTAAAGATGAAATTTTAGAGCTAAAAAAGAAAGGTAGCACAATTATTTTCTCTACACATCGCATGGAAAGTGTTGAAGAAATGTGCGATGAAATAGCTTTGATTCATCAATCAAAAAAACTCATCGATGGAAAATTATTGGATGTAAAAAGGGAATACAGAACCAATACCTTTCAAATTGGTATTCTAACAGACAATAAAAATATTCTTTTAGACAAATTAGAAGATTTTGAAGTAAAAGAAAGTTCGTTTAAATCTCTAAATGATGAATTACAACTCAATATTTCTTTGGGCAACAAAACGTCTAACGAGTTACTACACTTACTTTCTCAATACGGACAAATCACTCATTTTACTGAATTAATTCCAAGTATTAACGATATTTTCATAAAAACTGTAACGCAAAAATAATGAAAACGCTTCCTTTAATTATCAAAAGAGAATTTATTGCTAAAATTCGCAATAAATCTTTTATCATAATGACTTTCGTAAGTCCGTTGCTATTTTTGCTCTTTATTGGTTTGATAGCATTTCTTAGTACCTCTGAAACAAAAGTAAACAACATAGGTATTCACGATGAGTCAGGCATTTTTATTAAAGAATTCAAATCT
>JBHBEQ010000075.1:0-6723 GCA_041785575.1 Flavobacterium sp. | reverse complement strand
TTCAATTGAGGATTGAAATCAAAATCTGTAACTTTCTTTTCACCCAACATTACCTTAGTAGCGTAGTTTACATAAGGTTCACCATAAGCTTTTGCAATAAAAGGAACCGTACGAGAAGCTCTTGGGTTTGCTTCAATAATGTAAACAGTGTCGTCTTTAATAGCAAATTGAATATTGATAAGACCAACAGTTTTTAATGCTACAGCGATTTTCTTAGTGTGATCTTTGATTTGTTGTAAAACAAATTCACCTAAGTTAAAAGGAGGTAACGTTGCATTTGAATCTCCAGAGTGTACACCACAAGGCTCGATGTGTTCCATTATACCGATGATATACACATTTTCACCATCACAAATTGCATCTGCTTCTGCCTCTACAGCTCCAGCAAGGTAGTGGTCTAATAACAATTTGTTTCCAGGGATAGAACGCAATAAATCAATAACGTGTGCTTCTAATTCTTTTTTATTGATAACAATCTTCATTCCCTGACCACCTAATACATAAGATGGACGAACTAAAAGAGGGAAATCCAACTCATCAGCTAGTTTAGAGGCTTCTTCTGCAGTAGTTGCAACACCAAATTTAGGGAAAGGAATACCTAATTGAGTTAACAATTCAGAAAATCTACCTCTGTCTTCTGCTAAGTCTAGAGCTTCATAACTTGTACCAATAATGCGGATACCGTATTTGTCTAATTTTTCAGCTAATTTAAGAGCTGTTTGACCTCCAAGCTGAACAATAACTCCTTCTGGTTTTTCGTGTTGGATAATGTCGTAGATGTGTTCCCAAAATACAGGTTCAAAATACAACTTGTTAGCTGTGTCGAAATCCGTAGAAACTGTTTCAGGATTACAGTTAATCATAATGGTTTCATAACCGCACTCTTCTGCTGCTAACACTCCGTGTACACAAGAATAGTCAAATTCAATTCCTTGTCCAATACGGTTTGGTCCTGAACCTAAAACGATGATTTTCTTTTTGTCAGAACGTATGCTTTCGTTTGCAGAATACACGCTGCCATCTGCTGTTTCGATATCTGCTTCAAAAGTAGAGTAGTAGTAAGGTGTTTGAGCAACAAACTCTGCAGCACAAGTGTCTACTAGTTTATAAACTCGCTTGATGTTTTTTTCTTCTCTTAATTTGTAAATCTGACTTTCTAAACAACCAAGCATGTGTGCAATTTGTCTGTCAGCAAATCCTTTTTGTTTTGCTTCAAGGAGTAATTCGCGAGGAAGCGTGTCTAATTTATACGAAGAAATTTCTTTTTCTAACAAGTATAATTCTTCATATTGTTTTAAAAACCACATGTCTATTTTCGTGATTTCGTGAATTGTTTTAAGAGGTATTCCCAAAGCAATAGCATCGTAAATCACAAATACGCGATCCCAACTAGCATTCGTTAATTTTTCAATAATTTGGTCGTAATTAGTATAGCTCTTACCATCGGCACCTAAACCGTTTCGTTTGATTTCTAACGATTGAGTTGCTTTGTGTAATGCTTCTTGGAAAGATCTACCAATTCCCATTACTTCGCCAACGGATTTCATTTGTAAACCTAGAGTGCGTTCTGCTCCTTCAAATTTATCAAAGTTCCATCTAGGGATTTTTACAATAACATAATCTAAAGTAGGCTCGAATAGAGCTGAAGTAGATTTAGTAATTTGGTTTTGAAGTTCGTCAAGTGTGTAACCCAAAGCTAATTTTGTAGCAATTTTTGCGATAGGATATCCAGTAGCTTTTGATGCTAAGGCAGACGAACGAGAAACTCTCGGGTTGATTTCGATAGCAACAATGTCTTCTTTTTCATCTGGAGAAACTGCAAATTGTACGTTACATCCACCTGCAAAATTTCCGATAGAACGCATCATTTTGATAGCCATATCACGCATTCTTTGGAATGTTCTGTCAGAAAGTGTCATTGCTGGTGCAACAGTGATAGAATCTCCTGTGTGGATACCCATTGGATCCATGTTTTCAATTGTACAGATGATTACAACATTGTCGTTTTTATCGCGTAGTAATTCTAATTCGTATTCTTTCCAACCTAAAAGTGCTTTGTCTATCAATACTTCGTGGATAGGAGAGGCTTCTAAACCTCTTGTGAGCAAATTGTCGAAATCTTCTTCTTTGTGTACGAAAGAAGCTCCAGTACCTCCAAGGGTAAACGAAGGGCGAATTACCAATGGGAAACCAAATTCTTGTGCAATTTCCTTACCTTCTAAAAACGAAGTAGCAGTTTTAGCAGGTGCAAACGGAATTTTGATTTCGTTCAACAATTGTTTAAACTGCTCTCTGTCTTCCGTAATGTTAATAGCGTTGATATCTACTCCAATCAATTTAACACCAAAGTCTTGCCAGATTCCTTTTTCATCTGCTTCCAAACAAAGGTTTAAGGCTGTTTGCCCTCCCATTGTAGGTAATACGGCATCAATTTCTGGATGTTCTTTTAATATTTCAATAATTGATTTTGTAGTAAGTGGTTTTAAGTACACATGATCAGCCATTGTAGGGTCTGTCATGATTGTAGCAGGATTTGAATTGATAAGAATTACCTTAATTCCTTCTTCTCTAAGAGAACGTGCTGATTGAGAACCCGAATAGTCAAACTCACAAGCCTGTCCAATGATGATTGGACCAGAACCTATGATTAATACGGTTTTTATAGATTGGTCTTTAGGCATATTTTGTGTATTATTTTGTATTGCAGTGTGATGAGATGCTAAGTTACGCTTTTTTTGCGTAAATTTTTAGAAAGATATAAAAAAAGGCGTTACAGTTAAAGTAACACCTTTATTTATAATAGACAATTGTTATTTTTTATGTCTTGGCTCGCTAGAAACAGTTAATTTGTGTCTTCCTTTTGCTCTTCTACGAGCTAACACTTTTCTTCCGTTTGCAGTTGCCATTCTCTCTCTAAAACCGTGTTTATTTCTTCTTTTTCTTTTCGATGGTTGAAACGTTCTCTTACTCATTGCTATTATCTTTAAATTCTATAAATTATTTTTTAAAAAACCAGCTTTGAATACGATGCTTCAAAACCGAGTGCAAATATACATATACTTTTCTCACTTGCAAACCATTTTTGAAAAAAAACGATTATTTTTTTAATTTATAATGCCTTTAATGAAGTTGAAGCAAGTGTTATTCCATTATTCAATCGTTTTAATCAAGGTGAAATCAAGCTGTTTTTTTATCAAATCGGCTTTCTTTACTTTGATGATTACTTCATCGCCAAGTTGAAGTGTTTTTTTGGTTACTTCTCCTACCAGTGCATATTGCGATTCATCAAAAGTGTAGTAGTCGTCTGTAATTTCTCTAATTCGTACCATACCTTCGCATTTGTTACTTACAATTTCTACATAAATCCCCCATTCTGTAACTCCTGAAATAACTCCTAAAAATTCTTCGTTTTGATGATCTTGCATATATTTTACCTGCATGTATTTAATGCTGTCTCTTTCAGCATTTGCTGCGAGATTTTCCATTTGTGAACAGTGTTGGCATTTTTCTTCGTAGGCACTTGAATCTACAGACGCTCCATTGTCTAGGTAGTGTTGTAAAAGTCTGTGTGCAATGACATCTGGATATCTACGAATAGGAGATGTGAAGTGCGAATAGTAATCAAATGCCAATCCGTAGTGTCCGATGTTTTCTGTTGAATATGCAGCTTTACTCATACTTCGAATAGCAAGTGTATCCACCATATTTTGCTCTCTTTTTCCATTTACATCTTCAAGTAATTGATTGAGCGATTTTGAAATACTCGCTTTTGACTTGATATTGAGTTGGTAGCCAAAATTTTTGATTACTGCTTGTAGATTGTACAGCTTGTCTTGATCTGGTTCGTCGTGTATGCGGTAAATGAAAGTCTTTTTTTGTTTTCCGACAAATTCAGAAACTTTTCTGTTGGCTAGGAGCATAAACTCTTCAATCAAGTGATTGGCATCTTTTGCTGTTTTGAAATAAACGCCAACAGGTTCGTTGTCTTCGTTTAAGTGGAATTTGACTTCTACTTTATCAAACGAAATAGCTCCCAATGCCATTCTTTTTTGTCGTAAAAGTTTTGCTAATTCGTTCATTTTTAAAATAGCAGATACGATTTCTTGCGAAATGGTTTGCTCTTCGTTTGTAATGGAAATTTCTTTCGGAATCGTGTTTTCTGATGTTTCAATGATGTGCTGAGCTTCTTCGTATGCAAGTCGTTTGTCAGAGTAAATCACTGTGCGTCCAAACCAAGAATTTAGTATTTCTGCTTTTGAATTTAGTTGAAATACGGCAGAAAACGTGTACTTTTCTTCGTTTGGTCTTAGCGAACAAGCAAAGTTTGAGAGTATTTCAGGTAGCATTGGTACAACTCGGTCTACCAAGTATATAGACGTAGCTCTTTTATACGCTTCCTCATCGAGAATAGTACCTTCTTTTAAATAGTGTGAAACATCGGCAATGTGAACACCTATTTCGTAATTTCCGTTGTCCAATACCTCAAAAGACAAAGCGTCGTCAAAGTCTTTTGCATCTCTAGGGTCTATGGTAAAAGTAAGAACATTGCGCATATCTCTTCTTTTGGCAATTTCTTCTTCACTAATAGAAGTATCTAATTGTTCGGCAAATTGATTTACTTCTATCGGAAATTCTGCAGGTAATCCATACTCTGCCAAAATAGAGTGTATTTCCGTTTGATGTTCGCCAGGTTTACCCAATACTTTTACCACCTTTCCATACGGATTGTTTGCTTTTGTTGGCCAATCGGTAATTTTTACCAAAACTACGTCATTGTCTTTTGCGTCGCCTAGTTTTTCTTTGGGGATAAAGATATCGGTGTACATTTTCGGGTTTGAAGAAACAACAAATGCAAATGTTTTGTGCATCTGAACAACTCCTACAAATTCCTCTCTTTTGCGCTCAATGATTTCTACAACTTCCCCTTCAGGTCGTTTGCCGTTTCTTTTGTTGTATAGATACACTTTTACCAAATCTCCGTCAAGAGCTTTGTTTAAGCTGTTTGTTGGTATGAAAACATCTTCTTCTAAATCTGAACAAACAAAATATGCGGTTTTTCTCGAAGTCATATCAATATAACCTTCGTAGTATTCCGATTTTGAAATGATGCGATACTTTCCTCTATCTACTTCTTCAATAGAATTTTTTACAACAAGAGTTTTTAAATCCTTGATGATTTGGTTTCTACCCTTAGTGTCATCTATATTTAGAATTGCAGCAATTTGCTTGTAATTGAAAGATTTGTTTGGAGCTATTGCAAGAATTTTTAAAATCTTGTTAGAATAGCTAGTTGTTTTTTTATGTAGTTTTTTTATTTTTTTAGACATTTTAAATGGTATTTGTTTTGGTTGCAAATGAATGTTTTAAAGGTACAATTTTTTTCAAATGTGATTTTAACAAAATGATTTAATTAACCTAAAGATAACATTTTGTACATTGGAGTAAAACAAAAAAAGCTACCCTTTTAAGGATAGCTTTTGAGGCATCTAGCGGATTCGAACCGCTGTAGACGGTTTTGCAGACCGCTTCCTAGCCACTCGGACAAGATGCCCTCTTTATTGGATTGCAAAGTTTAAATAAAAAAATAAATTTTGCAAATAATCTAGAGAAATATTTATCGTTTTTTTTCTAATACGATACTAACCTGTTGTACATCACCACCTATTGGAGGGTTAATTTTAGATACTGTAACCTTTATGTATTCTAAAAGGTCTATTTCTGCCATTGCTCTGTTGATAATCCTTTGGGCTACGTGTTCTAAAAGTTTCGAACGAATGGCCATTTCTTCTTTTACAATCGCGTTGAGGTGTACGTAGTTAATCGTGTCCGATAGTTCATCCGTTAATGTTGACTTTGTTAAATCTGCGTGTGCTTCTAAATCTACTCGATAATCAGAACCTATTTTTGCTTCTTCTTCCAAACATCCGTGATAAGAAAATGTTCGAATGTTTTCTAATATAATTATTCCCATTGTTTTTTTACAAAGGTATGAAATAGCTGTGATTTCCTTGATTTTTTTTTACTTTGTGTCTTTATTTGATATTTGATGAGAAAAATATTTATACTGTTTATGGTGTCTTTGCTGTCAAACATTTGTTTGTATGCACAAGTGGTTTTAAAAACGCCAGTCGATTTAATGGGGTCTAGATTTGAAATTACCATTGTAGAAAGAGATAGTCTCGTTGCACAACAAAGAACCGAACAAGCCATAAGAGAAATAAGTAGAATAGAACAACTGATTTCTGAATGGACTCCCAATACCGAAATTTCACGAGTTAATGCAATGGCGGGGAAGGCTCCAGTAAAAGTGAGTGAAGAGGTTTTTCAACTTACAGAAAGAGCTTTGTTTTTTTCGGAAATAACCAACGGACTGTTTGATATAAGTGTTGCATCAATGCTTTCTGTTTGGAAATTTGATGGAGAAGAACATTCTATTCCCGATTCTACTCAAATTGCAAAATCTGTAGAAAAAGTCAATTATAAAAATATTGTTTTAGACAAGAAGAGTCATACAATTTTTCTAAAAGAAAAGGGAATGAAAATAGGGTTTGGAGCAACAGGAAAAGGGTATGCGGCTGACAAAGCAAGTGGTTTGTTAAAACAGTTGGGAGTGCCAGCAGGAATTGTGAATGCATCGGGAGATTTGGTTACTTGGGGATTATTGCCCAATCGAGAAAAGTGGAAAATAGGCATACAGAATCCGTATGAAATAGAAAAGGCAGT
>JBHBEQ010000074.1:0-15287 GCA_041785575.1 Flavobacterium sp. | reverse complement strand
GGATGGTTTTCAACTTCTTCACGAACCACAGCAAATCCGTGGTTTTGAGAAGTAATTTCTCCTTTACCTGTTAATTGATTCATCACAGGGTGGTTAATCCCTCTATGACCATTAAACATTTTATATGTATTTATACCTTGTGAAAGAGCTATTAATTGATGCCCTAAACAAATTCCAAATACTGGTTTATTATCGGCAATAATATTCTTGATCTCTTCTATCACACCTGTTAAAGGTTGAGGGTCACCAGGACCGTTAGATAAGAAGTAACCATCAGGTTGAAATGCATCTAATTCTGATTTTGGTGTATTGTATGGAAATACTTTTACATAACAATCTCTTTCAGCCAAACATCTAAGAATATTTGTTTTAATACCAAAATCTAAAGCAGCTACTTTGTAAGTTGCATTTTCATTTCCATAGAAATAAGGTTCTTTCGTAGAAACTTTAGAAGCTAACTCTAAACCTTTCATATTAGGTACTGCTGCTAATTGTTTTTTAAGTTCTTCAATAGACGTACCATCTGTGGAGATAATTGCATTCATTGCACCGTTATCTCTAATATAGCTAACTAAAGCACGAGTGTCTACATCAGAAACCACTACGAGATTTTTCTTTTGAAAATAATCAAATAAAGAACCTTCTGCAGCAGGACGTGAATAGTCAAAACTAAAGTTTTTACAAACTAAACCTGCGATTTTTATTCCATCAGAGTCAACTTCGTCAACATGTACACCATAATTACCTATATGTGCAACAGTAGAAAGCATAATTTGACCATAATAAGAAGGGTCTGTAAAGATTTCTTGATATCCAGTAACTCCTGTATTAAAACAAATTTCGCCAGTAGTTGTTCCCTTAATACCTACAGACTTCCCATAAAAAATGGTTCCGTCACTCAAAAGCACTACAGCTTTTTCTCTTTGATTATATTTCATGGAATAATGTTGTTATATAAATGCAAAAATAATAAAAATAATTAAGATATTTTTCAGGTTAAATCCAAAAAAAAGACAAATCCGAAGATTTGTCTTTTATATAATAATGAAGTTTATTATTCGTTCGTTTCTGTTGTTTCAGTAGAAGCTTGCTCAGTAGCAGGGCTTTCAACTTTCGCATCAGATTTTTTTCTTCCACGACGTGTAGAAGCTTTCTTAACCTCTTTTTTAGTTGCATTGTACAACTCGTTGAAGTCAACCAATTCGATCATTGCCATTTCAGCATTATCTCCTAAACGGTTTCCTAACTTAATGATACGAGTGTATCCTCCCGGACGATCACCAACTTTAGCAGCAACTTCTCTAAACAATTCAGTAACTGCATATTTGTTACGCAAGTAAGAGAAAACCACACGACGATTGTGTGTATCATCAGTTTTAGATTTTGTTACCAAAGGTTCAATGAATTGTTTAAGAGCTTTAGCTTTAGCAACTGTTGTATTAATGCGCTTGTGTTCAATTAATGAACAAGCCATATTAGCTAACATAGCTTTTCTATGTCCTGCTTTTCTACTTAAGTGGTTAACTTTTTTCCCGTGTCTCATGACATTTTAAATTTATCTTCATCTTGACTCAATCCTCTCTGGAGAGCAAAATATGAAGTCGTTATTCTTTATCTAATTTATATTTTGACAAATCCATTCCAAAAGTAAGACCTTTTACTTGAACTAATTCTTCAAGCTCTGTTAAAGATTTCTTACCAAAGTTTCTGAATTTCATCAAATCGTTTTTGTTAAAAGAAACCAGATCTCCTAAAGTTTCTACTTCTGCTGCTTTCAAACAGTTCAATGCTCTTACAGACAAATCTAAATCAACTAATTTAGTTTTTAGAAGCTGTCTCATGTGTAATGACTCTTCGTCATAAGATTCTGTTTGAGCAATTTCATCAGCTTCTAAAGTAATTCTCTCATCAGAAAACAACATAAAGTGATGAATTAGTGTTTTAGCAGCTTCAGTTAATGCATCTTTTGGATGAATAGAACCATCTGTTACGATATCAAAAACTAACTTTTCATAGTCTGTTTTTTGTTCTACACGATAGTTTTCGATTGCATATTTAACATTTTTTACAGGGGTATAAATAGAATCTGTAAAAATTGTTCCTATAGGTGCATTTGGTTTGCTATTTTCTTCTGCAGGAACATATCCTCTTCCTTTCTCAATTGTTAATTCCATATTGATAGTAACACTATCTTCCATGTTACAAATCACAAGTTCAGGATTCAACACCTGAAATCCAGAAATAAAACGTTGGAAATCTCCAGCAGTCAATTGATTTTTTCCTGTGATAGAAATATTAACAGACTCATTATCTACATCTTCAATTTGACGTTTAAAACGCACTTGTTTTAGATTTAGAATAATTTCTGTAACATCTTCAACCACACCGGCAATAACAGAAAACTCATGTTCTACACCTTCAATGCGAACAGAAGTGATCGCGTAACCTTCAAGTGATGACAGAAGTACTCTTCTTAATGCGTTACCGATAGTCAATCCATAACCAGGCTCCAAAGGTCTAAATTCAAATTTACCTTTGAAATCTGTTGAATCGATCATGATAACTTTATCGGGCTTTTGAAAATTAAATATTGCCATATTATTTTCGACTGAATGTCAATTATTATTTGTTGTACAACTCTACGATTAACTGTTCTTTGATGTTTTCTGGAACTTGAAGTCTTGCAGGTACAGTTACGAAAGTACCTTCTTTAGTTTCATTGTTCCAAGTAATCCATTCGTAAACAGCGCTAGAATTTGAAAGTGATTTTTCGATTGCTTCAAGAGATTTAGATTTTTCTCTTACAGCTACTTTATCACCTGGTTTCAATTGATATGAAGGAATGTTCACTACTTCTCCATTCACTGTAATATGTCTGTGAGATACGATTTGACGTGCAGCACGACGTGAAGGAGCAATACCCATACGGTAAACTACGTTATCTAATCTTGATTCACACAATTGAACTAAAACTTCACCAGTTACACCTTTAGATGCAGCTGCTTTTTCAAACATATTACGGAATTGTTTTTCTAAAATTCCATAAATAGCTTTAGCTTTTTGTTTTTCCATCAACTGGATAGCGTACTCAGATTTTTTACCTCTTTTTTTAGCTAAACCATGTTGCCCTGGAGGGTAATTTCTTCTTTCGAATGCTTTATCGTCTCCGAAAATTGCTTCACCAAATTTTCTAGCGATTTTTGTTTTTGGACCAGTATATCTTGCCATTTCTAAAAATAATTAAAAAAGGTAGGGATTATGAATTCAGGTCAATCCTCCGATAATCTTATCCTACCTTTGGTTATACTCTAATAAAATTAAACTCTTCTACGTTTTGGTGGACGACATCCATTGTGTGGGATTGGTGTTACGTCGATGATTTCAGTAACTTCAATTCCTCCATTGTGGATAGAACGGATAGCAGATTCTCTACCGTTTCCTGGTCCTTTAACATAAACTTTTACTTTCTTAAGTCCAGCTTCTAAAGCTACTTTAGTACAGTCTTCTGCTGCCATCTGTGCAGCATATGGAGTGTTCTTTTTAGAACCTCTAAAGCCCATTTTACCAGCTGACGACCATGAAATAACTTCACCTTTTTTGTTTGTTAAAGAGATGATGATATTGTTGAATGTCGCATTGATATGTGCTTCTCCAGTAGACTCAACAACAACTTTACGCTTTTTTGTATTTGCTTTAGCCATACTATTAATTATTTAGTCGCTTTTTTCTTGTTAGCAACAGTTTTTCTTTTACCTTTTCTTGTTCTAGAGTTATTTTTAGTTCTTTGTCCTCTTAATGGAAGACCAGCTCTGTGACGAATACCTCTTTGACAACCGATGTCCATTAAACGTTTAATGTTTAATGAAATTTCTGAACGTAGTTCTCCTTCGATTTTGTAGTTAGAAACTGCCTCACGAATTGCTCCGATTTCATCATCGTTCCAATCAGACACTTTCTTATCTTCGTTCACATTAGCTTTTGCTAAAATCTCTTTTGCTCTACTTGAACCTATACCGAAAATATAAGTTAAAGCAATAATTCCTCTTTTATTTTTAGGTATATCTACCCCTGCGATTCTTGCCATAATTATCCTTGTCTTTGTTTAAATCTAGGATTCTTTTTGTTAATAACGTATAATCTTCCTTTTCTACGTACAATAATGCACTCTGCACTTCTTTTTTTAACTGATGCTCTTACTTTCATATTAATAGCTGTTAGTATCTGTAAGTAATTCTTGCTTTGGATAAATCGTAAGGGCTCATTTCTAGTTTCACTTTATCACCTGGTAATAATTTGATGTAATGCATACGCATTTTTCCAGAAATATGAGCAATTACAACATGTCCATTTTCTAATTCTACACGAAACATAGCATTTGACAATGCTTCAATAATTGTTCCGTCTTGTTCTATTGCTGATTGTTTTGCCATAATCTATTAATGAGCTATTGCTCTTCTACTTTTACCTCCTTTAGTTAAATTATCATATTGTCTGTTTAACAAATATGAATTTATTTGCTGAACTGTATCAATTGCTACACTCACCAAAATCAATAAAGAAGTTCCTCCGTAAAACATAGCCCATCCTTGTTGAATATTTAGCAAAGATACAGCAATTGCCGGAAATATTGCAATAAAAGCCAAAAATAATGATCCTGGGAATGTCACTAAAGACATAATACGATCTAAATAATCGGCAGTTTCAGTACCTGGTCTTACTCCAGGGATAAATCCGCCGCTTCTTTTTAAATCATCCGCCATCTTATTTGTAGGAACTGTAATTGCGGTGTAAAAGTACGTAAAAATTATGATTAATAATGCAAAAACTAAATTATATTCCCATCCAAACACATTTCCAAAGGTTTGTGCTATAGATGTTGCAGTATCCGAACTTGAAAGTCCAGCAATTGCAGGTGGTATAAACATAATTGCTTGAGCAAAGATAATAGGCATAACTCCTGAAGCATTTAACTTCAAAGGAATCCATTGTCTATTACCCGATAGTGAAGCTGAATCATATTCACCACTTGCACTTCTTCTAGCATACTGTACAGCTATTTTTCTAACCGCCATTGTAAGATAAATACATGCAATTACAAGGAATAGCCATATAATTAGTTCTAATACAATCATCATTGCTCCACCATTTCCAGCTGTTGTACGAGATTGAATCTCTTGAACAAATGAAATAGGTAAACGAGCGATAATACCAACCATAATCAAAAGTGAAATACCATTTCCAATTCCTTTATCTGTAATTCTTTCTCCAAGCCACATAGCAAATACAGTACCTGTTGTAAGTAATAATACAGACGAGAATAAGAATGAGAAAGAGTCAAATCCTAATAAAAAGGCATCTGCTGGTAATTGTCTATATAAATTATAGATATATCCAGGTCCTTGAACCAAAGTAATACCGATTGTAAGCCATCTCGTAATTTGGTTCATTTTCTTTCTTCCACTTTCGCCATCATTTTGAAGCTTTTGCAAATAAGGTACAGCGATACCCATTAGCTGAACAACAATTGATGCAGAAATATAAGGCATGATCCCTAATGCAAAAACAGAAGCTTGTGAAAAAGCTCCACCAGTAAATGCATCAAGTAATCCTAAAATTCCATTTTCCGTTTGACTTGATAGGTTGTTTAATTGTGTTGCATCAATACCAGGTAATGTCACTTGTGCACCGAAACGATACACAAGTAACAAACCGATTGTAAGTAAGATTTTATTCTTAAGCTCATCAATCTTCCAGATATTGGCTAATGTTTCAAAAAACTTCTTCATATCTATTAAGAGTTTTTATAAAGTAATTGCTTCACCTCCTGCTGCTTCGATAGCTGCTTTAGCACTTACAGTGAATTTATGAGCAGAAACTTTTAATTTAACTTTAAGCTCTCCTCTACCTAAAATCTTAACTAAGCTGTTTTTTGAAATAATATTATTCTCAACTAATATGTTGAAATCAACAGTATCAGTGATTTTTCCATTTTCTACTAACGACTGTAAAGTATCTAAGTTTATACCAACATACTCTACTCTGTTAATATTGTTGAATCCGTACTTAGGAACTCGTCTTTGCAATGGCATTTGACCTCCTTCAAAACCAATTTTCTTAGAGTATCCAGAACGAGATTTTGCTCCTTTGTGACCACGTGTAGCAGTACCACCTTTTCCTGAACCTTCTCCTCTACCTACTCTTTTATTTCGGTTATGTACAGAACCATTTGCTGGTTGTAAATTACTTAAATTCATATCCATTTAATTAGTTAATTTCTTCTACAGAAACTAAATGTTGAACTTTATTTACCATCCCTTTGATCGCTGGCGTATTATCATGCTCAACTACTTGTCCTATTTTACGAAGACCTAAAGCAGACATTGTTCTCTTTTGATCCTCAGGACAATTGATTTTGCTTCTTACTTGTTTTACTCTAATTTTTGACATAATGTTAAAATTAAGATTTAAATACTTTATCTAAGGAAATTCCTCTTTGCTTAGCTACTGTAGCAGCACTACGCATTTGTAATAAAGCATCAAAAGTTGCTTTTACCACATTGTGAGGGTTTGATGATCCTTGAGATTTTGATAATACGTTGTGAACTCCAACTGACTCTAATACTGCACGAACAGAACCTCCAGCAATAACTCCAGTACCTTTTGCTGCTGGCATTAAGAATACTCTAGCTCCTCCGAATTTTCCTTTTTGTTCGTGTGGGATTGTACTATCATGTAATGGAATACGAACTAAGTTTTTCTTTGCATCTTCTACTGCTTTTGCAATAGCTTCAGAAACATCTTTAGACTTACCTAAACCATGACCCACTACACCGTTCTCGTCACCAACAACTACTACAGCTGAAAACCCGAAAGCTCTACCACCTTTAGTAACTTTGGTTACACGATTAACACTCACCAAACGATCTTTTAATTCAAGACCGCTTGGTTTTACAAATTCTACGTTTTTATAATTTTGATACATAACTAATTAGAATTTTAATCCAGCTTCTCTAGCACCATCTGCTAATGATTTAACTCTACCATGGTATAAGTACCCACCTCTATCAAATGAAATAGTATCGATACCAGCTTTCAAAGCCTTCTCTGCAATTAGTTTTCCAACTGATGCAGCAGTTTCAATTTTGGTTCCTTTAGTAACTCCAGCCTCTCTTGAAGATGCAGCAACTAATGTAGTTCCGTTTACATCATCTATGATTTGAGCATAGATTTCTTTATTACTTCTAAATACAGACAATCTTGGTCTTGAAGCTGTACCATTTACAACTTTTCTGATTCTGTATTTGATTCTTTGTCTTCTTTCAGATTTGTTTAATGACATGATCTTATGTTTTAAGCTGATTTACCTGCTTTTCTTCTTAATTCTTCTCCTACAAACTTAATACCTTTTCCTTTGTATGGTTCAGGTTTACGGAAAGAACGAATTTTTGCAGCTACTTGTCCTAACAACTGTTTGTCTGAAGATGTTAATTTAACGATTGGGTTTTTACCCTTTTCAGAAACAGTTTCAACTTTTACCTCAGGAACGATTTCTAAAACAATGTTATGAGAGAAACCTAAAGCCAAATCTAATTTTTGACCTTGGTTTGAGGCACGGTATCCTACCCCAACTAACTCTAATTCTTTAGTAAATCCTTCTGATACACCAACAATCATGTTGTTGATTAAACTTCTGTATAAACCGTGTTTAGATCTTTGAACTTTGTCGTTTGCAGATCTTTCTACGATTACTTGTCCTTCTTCTACTTTCACAGACACATCTGAGTATGTTTGAGAAAGCTCTCCTAATTTTCCTTTTACAACGATGTTGTCAGATGTAACATCAACAGTCACGCCTTGAGGAATTGCGATTGGGCTTTTACCTATTCTTGACATTTCTAAGTCTGTTTTTTAGTATACGTAACAAATAACTTCACCTCCAACATTTAATTGTTTTGCCTTCTTACCAGTCATAAGACCTTTTGAAGTTGAAACAATTGCAATACCCAATCCGTTTAAGATACGCGGAAGGTCTGCAGATGAAGAGTACTTACGTAACCCTGGTTTACTAATTCTTTGGATATCTCTGATAACAGACTCTTTTGTGTCTTTATCATATTTTAAAGCTATTTTAATAGTTCCTTGAACATTGTTGTCCTCGAACTTGTAGCTTAAAATATATCCTTGTTCGAATAAAATTTTTGTGATTTCTTTTTTGAAATTAGAAGCTGGAATTTCCACTACTTTGTGGTTTGCTCTCGAAGCATTTCTAATTCTCGTAAGAAAATCTGCGATAGGATCTGTATACATATGTATTAATTTGCGGTTCCGGTTTTCGATCTCTCGAACCTAAAACCAATTAAACTCAATTATATTACCAACTAGCTTTTTTAACACCTGGGATCAACCCTTGGTTTGCCATTTCACGGAAAGTTACACGTGAAATTCCGAAAGTACGCATATATCCTCTCGGACGACCAGTTAATTTACAACGATTGTGCAAACGTACTGGAGATGCATTTTTAGGCAATTTTTGTAATGCTTCATAATCACCAGCTTCTTTCAAAGCTTTTCTTTTTGCAGCATATTTAGCTACCAATGCCTCTCTTTTCGCCTCACGGGCTTTCATTGATTCTTTAGCCATTCTTAATTCTTTTTAAAAGGTAATCCTAGTTCTGAAAGTAACGATTGTGCTTCTTTATCTGTTTGAGCAGATGTTACAAAAGTAATATCAAAACCAGCAATTTTGTTTACTTTATCAATATCTATTTCTGGGAAAATGATTTGCTCTACAACTCCAAGGTTATAGTTACCTCTTCCGTCGAAACCATTAGATTTGATTCCGTTGAAATCACGTACACGTGGTAATGCAGAAGTGATCAAACGATCTAAAAATTCATACATTCTTTCACCTCTCAAAGTAACTTTTGCTCCAATTGGCATTCCTTTTCTTAGTTTGAAAGAAGCAACGTCTTTCTTAGAAATAGTAGCAACTGCTTTTTGACCTGTAATTTTAGTCAACTCTTCTACTGCATAATCAACTAATTTTTTATCAGATACAGCAGCTCCAACTCCACGGCTAACAACAATTTTCTCAAGTTTTGGAACTTGCATCACGTTTTTATAACCGAATTCTTGTACTAAAGCAGAGATAACTCTGTCTTTATACTCTTGTTTAAGTCTTGGTATATAAGCCATAACTATAATACTTGATTAGATTTTTTAGAAACTCTTACTTTCTTATCTCCTTCGATTTTGTACGCAACTTTAGTAGTCTCATTTGTTTTAGGATCTACCAATGCAATATTTGAGATATGAATAGCAGCTTCTTTTTTCACGATACCACCTTGAGGATTTGTTGCACTTGGTTTTACGTGTTTTGAAACCATGTTCACTCCTTCTACGATAGCTTTATTTTTATCGCGCAATACACGTAAAACTTTACCTTGTTCACCTTTGTGATCTCCGGCAATTACTCTTACAGTATCTCCTGATTTTATTTTTAGCTTTATCATCTTACGAACAAATTAAAGCACTTCTGGTGCTAATGATACAATTTTCATGAATTGTTTCTCACGCAATTCTCTCGCTACAGGTCCAAAAACGCGAGTTCCTCTCATTTCTCCTGCCGCATTTAACAATACACAAGCGTTATCGTCAAAACGGATATAAGATCCATCAGCTCTTCTCACTTCTTTTTTGGTACGTACTACAACTGCAGTTGATACAGCACCTTTCTTAACGTTTCCGTTTGGTGTTGCTTCTTTAATTGCAACTACAATTTTATCTCCAACAGAGGCATAACGACGTTTCGTTCCTCCTAAAACACGGATTGTCAAAACTTCTTTTGCTCCCGTGTTATCTGCTACTTTTAATCTAGATTCCTGTTGTACCATAATTATTTCGCTCTTTCAATGATTTCAACTAATCTCCAACATTTGTTTTTTGACAACGGACGTGTCTCTTGGATTCTCACTGTATCCCCAATGTTGCAGTCGTTTGTTTCGTCGTGTGCTACATATTTTTTAGTTTTCAACACGAACTTACCATATAATGGGTGTTTTACTCTTTTTGTTTCAGAAACAACGATAGATTTCTCCATTTTGTTACTTGTAACAACACCGATTCTTTCTTTTCTTAAATTTCTTTTTTCCATCTTTCAGCAGATTACAATTATTGTAAGTCTTTTTTGCTTAACTCCGTATTTACTCTTGCGATATCTCTTCTCAAGTTTCTCAATTGAAGTGGATTTGCAATTGGAGAAATTACGTGAGTTGATTTAAGCTCGGCATAAGTCTTTTTTAACTCACTAAGTTTTGATTGTAACTCAGCTGCAGACAGATTATTTAATTCTGATTTTTTCATAATAACATTAAATTATGCTTCGAAATCTCTAGCAACGATAAACTTAGTTTTTACAGGTAATTTTTGAGCAGCTAAACGTAAAGCTTCTTGAGCAACCGCTAATGGCACACCACCTACTTCAAACATGATGCGTCCTGGTTTAACTACAGCAGCCCAGTATTCAACTGCACCTTTACCTTTACCCATACGTACCTCTAACGGCTTCTTAGTGATTGGCTTGTCTGGGAAAATTTTAATCCACAATTGCCCCTCTCTTTTCATGTAACGCGTTGCAGCGATACGAGCCGCCTCAATTTGACGAGAAGTAATGAATGAGTAATCTAAAGATTTAATACCAAACATTCCGTTTGAAAGCTCGTGTCCTCTTTGAGACACACCTTTCATTTTACCCTTCTGTACCTTGCGGTATTTTGTTCTTTTAGGCTGTAACATTTTTCTTCTTTAGTTTTAAATTACTTTCTTTTGCGTTGGTTTGATCTTCCTGATGGTTTTCCAGATCCTGCAGATTTAGACTTTTGTTTGTCCATACCAGCTAACGGAGTAAGATCTCTTTTCCCATAAACCTCACCTTTCATGATCCATACTTTGATTCCCATTCTACCATAAGTAGTGTGAGCTTCTGCTAAAGCATAATCAATGTCCGCACGGAAAGTTGATAGAGGAATACGCCCTTCTTTGAAATGCTCTGAACGTGCCATCTCTGCACCATTCAAACGCCCTGAAATCATCACTTTAATACCTTCAGCATTCATTCTCATTGCAGCCGCAATCGCCATTTTAATAGCACGACGATAAGAAATTCTGCTTTCGATTTGACGAGCAATGCTAGTTGCTACTAAATAAGCATCTAATTCAGGTCTTTTGATTTCAAAGATGTTGATTTGAACCTCTTTGTCAGTAATTTTCTTAAGTTCTTCTTTTAACTTGTCTACCTCTTGACCTCCTTTACCAATAATGATACCTGGACGAGCCGTAGTGATAGTAACGGTTACAAGTTTTAAAGTTCTTTCGATTACTATTTTTGACACACTAGCTTTTGATAAACGAGCATGGATATACTTTCTTATTTTCGCATCTTCAGCAAGTTTGTCTCCATAATCATTTCCACCGTACCAATTTGAGTCCCATCCTCTGATGATCCCAAGGCGATTTCCGATTGGATTAGTCTTTTGTCCCATACTGTTTATTAATTGCTTTGTGTGTTATTGTTAGACCCTAATACGATTGTTACGTGATTAGAGCGTTTTCTAATTCTATGTGCACGACCTTGCGGAGCAGGACGTAAACGTTTTAACATTGATCCTCCATCTACGCGGATCTCTTTTACAAATAATTGAGCATCTTCGATATTTGCACCTGCATTTTTAGCCTGCCAGTTAGCAATTGCAGATAATAACAATTTCTCTAATCTTACCGAAGCCTCTTTTGTACTAAATCTCAATATATTAAGAGCATTCTCAACTTTTTGACCTCTTACTAAATCCGCAACTAAACGCATTTTTCGAGGCGAAGTTGGGCAATTATTTAGCTTTGCAAAAGCAAGACTTTTATTTGCCTCTTTAATTTGCTCTGCTCTTTCTCTTTTACGAATTCCCATAGCTTCTTATTATTTTTTACCTTTATTTTTTGCACCTGCATGTCCACGGAATGAACGTGTTGGTGAAAACTCTCCTAATTTATGACCTACCATATTCTCTGTTACATACACAGGAACGAATTGACGACCATTGTGAACTGCGATTGTTTGTCCTACAAAGTCTGGAGTAATCATTGATGCTCTTGACCAAGTTTTAACTACCGCTTTATTCCCGTTTTCTGCGTTCTCTAAAACTTTTTTCTCAAGTTTGTAATGAACATAAGGTCCTTTTTTTAATGAACGTGCCATACTTACTTAATTATTTCTTTCTACGTTCTACAATATACTTATTACTTGGTTTTACTAAAGAACGAGTTCTGTAACCCTTAGCTGGTAAACCTTTTCTAGATCTTGGATGCCCTCCAGAAGATCTTCCTTCACCACCACCCATTGGGTGATCTATTGGGTTCATTGCTACCGCTCTAGTACGTGGTCTTCTTCCTAACCATCTTGAACGCCCTGCTTTACCAGAAACTACCAATTGATGATCTGAATTAGATACCGCTCCAATTGTAGCCATACAAGTTAACAAGATTAAACGAATCTCTCCCGATGGCATTTTAATAGTAGCATATTTTCCATCTCTTGCAACTAATTGCGCAAAAGTACCCGCAGAACGAGCAATTACAGCACCTTGACCTGGACGCAACTCGATACATGAAATGATGGTACCAAGTGGAATGTTTGCTAAAGGCATTGCATTACCAACCTCTGGTGCTGATTCTGGACCAGAAACTACTTGTTGACCAACTTTCAATCCTGCTGGTGCTACAATGTAAGTTTTTGCTCCATCAGCATAAGCTAATAATGAAATAAATGCTGAACGGTTTGGATCGTATTCAATTGTTTTCACAACAGCTGGAACTCCAACTTTATTGCGTTTAAAATCAATAATACGATACTGTTTTTTGTGACCACCTCCGATATAACGCATGGTCATCTTTCCTTGACTATTTCTACCTCCAGATTTTTTTTTCGGTGCTAATAAACTACGCTCCGGCTTATCAGTTGTAATAGCGTCAAAACCATTAACAACTCTAAAACGCTGACCTGGGGTAATAGGTTTTAATTTTCTAACTGACATGTTAATTAGATATTAGTATAAAAATCTATGGTTTCACCCTCTTTTAATTGAACAATTGCTTTTTTATAAGCACTTGTTTTTCCACTTATCAATCCACTTTTAGTGTATTTTACAGAGCGATCAGCTCTATAAATCATTGTATTAACAGAAACTACAGAAACTCCATAAGCAGCCTCAACTGCTTTTTTAATTTCCACTTTATTTGCTTTCTTGTCTACTACAAAACCAAAACGATTAAAAATCTCTCCGTCCTTGGTCACTTTTTCAGTGATGATTGGTTTAACAATAATACTCATCGCCTAATTATTTGCTTAAATTTTCAACAATTCCTTCTACAGAACCCTCTGTTAACACCAATGAATTTGTATTTAAAATTCTATAAGTACTTAACTCCGAAGTTGTTACCACAGAAGCTCTTTGTAAATTGCGTGAAGACAAATATACATTTTTATTTGATTCACCCAACACAAAAAGTGATTTTTTATTCTCTAACCCTAAAGCCTTCAATACATTAATAAAGTTTTTAGTACTTGGAGCCTCAAAAGTAAAGTCTTCTACAACTACTAAATTCGACTCTTGAGCTTTAATTGAAAACGCTGATTTACGAGCTAATCTCTTTAAAGCTTTATTCAATTTAAAAGAATAATTTCTTGGACGAGGACCAAAAATTGTACCTCCACCTTTAAACAAAGGATTCTTCACTGATCCTGCACGTGCAGTACCTGTTCCTTTTTGTTTTTTAATCTTTCTTGTTGAACCTGTAACTTCATTACGCTCTTTTGACTTATGAGTACCTTGACGTTGATTAGCCAAATACTGTTTTACATCCAAATAAACAGCGTGTTTATTTGGCTCAATTCCGAAAACTGAATCACAAAGCTGTACTGTTCTTCCAGTTTCTTTTCCGTTAATATCTAAAACTTTTACTTCCATTACTTCTGAACGATTACATAAGAGTTTTTGTGACCTGGAATAGCTCCTTTTACTACTAAAAGATTCTTATCCGCAACCACTTTCAAAACTCTAAGATTTTGAACTGTTACATTTTCACCACCTGTTCTTCCAGCCATACGCATCCCTTTGAATACTCTTGAAGGATACGATGACGCACCAATAGAACCTGGAGCTCTTAAACGGTTGTGCTGACCGTGAGTAACCTGACCAACACCACCGAATCCATGACGTTTTACAACCCCTTGGAACCCTTTTCCTTTAGATACACCTTGAACATCCACAAACTCTCCTTCAGAGAAGATATCCACAGTGATCACATCACCTAAATTGTAAGCGTTTTCAAAGCTTTTGAATTCAACAACTTTTTTCTTAGCAGAAGTATTTGCTTTACTAAAGTGACCTAACTCAGCTTTAATTGCATTTTTCTCTGCTTTGTCATCGAAACCAAGCTGTAACGCTTCATACCCGTCAACCTCTTTGGTTCTGACTTGGGTAACGACACATGGCCCCACTTCGATTACTGTACAAGGAATATTCTTCCCATTTTCATCGAAAATACTAGTCATGCCGATTTTTTTTCCAATTAACCCAGACATAATTTTAAATTAGTAATTAATAATATATAAAATTTCAAGCGTTTGCAAAGATAAAACCAATACTTGAACTACACAAGTTTTTTCTATTTTTTTTATTATCACACTATTAATAAATTTTCATCCCTTATAAAAACTCAAAATCACTCCATTACACTCACCAAAATTCTAGTTTATTTTAACTACAGTCACCATGGTAATACTCATTATTTACCATATCACCTAATAAGGTACTTCTTATCTTATTAGACCCAAAAAACCTGAACAATAGTTATTTTACCACTAGACTTTATAGGCATTATTCCTCCTAACAAAAAAATTCGAAAACAATATCCTAACTAGTAATTATACCTTACAAAGACGCACCTCTCATACAGCTTTATCACATGCAAAGAAGCATCTAAACAGTACTTATCTATAATAGCAACCTAAACATTAATTGTCACCAATATACAATTTACTTGTCTAAAATGCAAACTTTTAACAGTGTAAGGTTATATCCTCAATTCAAAACAATTTAATACCAATTAAACCATAAAAACACTCATAAATATTTTAATGTAATGATGATTAGAAGTAATTGATTTTACTTTTTGATTGTCCATGGCGTTTAAGGTTTCGTAAAGCCATTCCCTAAGAAGCTTCATATTTTCAAAAG
>JBHBEQ010000073.1:0-4233 GCA_041785575.1 Flavobacterium sp. | reverse complement strand
CTTTAGCAAAATCAGGAAGATCTTCCGACATCGACACCTTATGAATAGGTGCTGTTGTAGTAATTCCTTCCGAATTTGAAGAATTTAATAAAGATTTCTCAAAAAAATATTTATAAGCCCCTAATGTTATCGCCCCACTTAACAAAGACACAGCGAATACCGACAAAATCTTTTTCATATTTTAAACAATGTTTTATAATTTTAACACTAAGGTAAAACTATTTTTCAATTAGTTGTTTTGAGTTTAACGTTGATTAACATTGTTTAACGAATCATTAATATTCCTATTTTTGCAAAAACATTGAAATGATGAACAATACTATACACTTTTATAAATACCAAGGCACAGGAAATGATTTTATTATGATTGACAATCGCTCTGATTTCTTTGAGAAAGACAATACAAAACTCGTGCAGTTTTTATGCGATAGAAAATTCGGAATCGGTGCTGATGGTCTTATTTTGATAGAAAAACATCCTACTTACGACTTTAAAATGGTTTACTACAACTCTGATGGAAACGAAAGTAGTATGTGTGGCAACGGTGGAAGATGCTCTGTAGCTTTTGCAAAAGAATTGGGAATAATCGATAACGAATGTACATTCATTGCTACCGATGGTTTGCACTACGCAAAAATAAACGACCAAGAAGTTTCACTTCAGATGATTGATGTAGAACACATTTCTATCAATGAAAACAATACATTTCTAAACACTGGCTCTCCTCATCACGTTGAAATCGTTGACAATGTAAACGATATAGATGTGTTTGAAACTGGAAAAAAAATTCGCAATTCTAAAACATACGCTCCTGGCGGTACTAACGTAAATTTCGTTGAAATAATTTCAGATGCTAGCTACAAAATACGCACGTATGAACGAGGTGTGGAAGACGAAACCCTATCTTGTGGGACAGGTGCTACAGCAGTTGCTCTTTCTATGTATGCCTTAAACAAAACAGACAAAAACTCTGTTACTATTTCTGTACTTGGTGGAAATCTAAAAGTTAGCTTTGAAAAACACAACAATATATTTAAAAACATATTTCTCACAGGGCCTGCTACTAAGGTATTTGAAGGAAACATCAACTGTTTATTATGAAATTAGAAAACAAATCTATTATTTTAAGAGCTTTAGAACCTGAAGATTTAGAATATGTTTACGAAATTGAAAACAATACAGATTTTTGGGAAATAAGTCACACCCAAACGCCTTATAGCCGTTACTTGATCAAGCAATACCTCGAAAACGCTCATCTGGATATATACGAAGCAAAACAACTGCGTTTAGTCATCGAAACCAAAGAGAATAAAAAAGCCATTGGCCTTATCGACTTATTCGAATTTGACCCAAAGAATCAACGTGTGGGCATGGGCATCCTCATCTCCGATTCTCAAGAAAGACAAAAAGGCTATGCCACTGAAGCTGTTGAAACACTTATTCAATTTACGTTCAAACATCTGCAATGTCATCAAATTTTTGTTAATATTGACCCTGACAATACTGCAAGTTGTAAGCTTTTTTCTAACTTTGGCTTCGAATGCATTGGTATAAAAAAAGAGTGGAATAAATTTGAGAATACTCGAAAAGACGAAGCTCTATTTCAATTAATAAATAAAATATGAAACTGCGAAATATCATCACAATACTAGCTGTAGGAATACTACTTGTCGGACTTGGTTATGGATTTTATCTATACACTAAAATCTTTTCTCCAAATACTACATTTAAAGAAAGTAAAGTTTATGTAGAAATTCCTAGCAATAGCACCTACCAAGAGGTAACAAATATCCTAAAACCATATATCAAAGATTTTGATAATTTTGAAATTTTAGCTAATCAGTTTGGATATTCAGAAAAATATATCCCTGGGCGATTTGTCTTTAAAAAAGACATGAATAGCTACCAAATTTTCTCTACTTTGAGAAAAAACACCCCGTTAAACGTTATTTTCAACAATCAAGAAACCATAGAAAAACTAGCCGGAAGACTATCTACACAAATAGAGCCCGATTCCTTAACGCTCTTACAAGCTTTTACGGATACAGACTTTATGTCTGAAGCTGGTTTTGACAAAAACAATATTCTTTCAATGTTCATCCCAAATACTTTTGAATTTTATTGGAACACTACTCCTATTAAAGTTAGAAACACTCTCCATAGAGAATATATTAAATTTTGGAACGAAGAACGCACACAAAAAGCAAAAAAATTAGGTCTAACTCCTATTCAAGTAAGTATCTTAGCGTCAATAGTACAAAAAGAAACTTCTAAAAATGATGAAAAATCTAAAATAGCACGTGTGTACCTCAATAGGCTAAACAACAATATGCTATTACAAGCAGATCCAACTGTGGTTTACACAAAAAAATTGCTTTCTAATGATTTTAATCAAGTTATTAAAAGAGTTTATCTAAACGATTTAAATTTAGATTCTCCTTACAACACATACAAATACAAAGGATTACCTCCTGGGCCTATCAGTATGCCTGACATCGATACTATCGATGCTGTTTTAAATGCAGAACAGCACGACTACATCTATTTTTGTGCTAGTGTAGATAGAATTGGATATCACGAATTTGCAAAAACTGTAGATGAACACGCTATTAATAGAAATAAATACATTCAATGGCTGGAGAAAAACGACATTAAATAAAACCATCCTTTATTAATGTTGAAATTCTGTATATGATATACAACGCACACACCCATCAATACATAAACGATGGAAGCATTCAAATAATAAATAGATATCCCGAACAAAACCGACTTGAAAACCAGTTTTTCAGCATCGGAATACACCCTTGGTATGTGACGGAAAATTGGGAAAACGATCTGTCTATCGTTTGGAATGAAGCAAAACAAAACAACTGTTTAGCCATTGGAGAAATAGGTATTGACAAGCGTGCAACAACCGATTTTGACCTACAATTAAAGATTTTTGAACAGCAATTAGTCATCGCACAACAATTAAACAAACCTGTTATTCTCCATATCGTAGCAGCATTTGATCAGCTCATCGCTTTAAAGAAAAAGCATCAAATACAGCAACCTATGATTATTCACGGCTTTTCAAAAAACGCACATCTTGCAGCATCTCTAATTTCTCACGGGTTTTATCTCTCTTTTGGCAAGCATTTTTTAAAAAGCAAAAATACAGAAGAAGCTTTTATCCAAACGCCCAAAGACAGAATCTTACTCGAAACAGATAACAGCGACATAGATATACATAGCATCTACAACCATGCAAAAACACTATCAACAGAAAACATAGAACAGCAAATAGAACAAAATTTCAAAACAATATTTAATACAAACTCTAAAAAATAATCTTATGGCAATTTGGCAAGAACGCGCAGAACTATTATTTAAAGCAGAAGGATTAAACGCTCTCAAAAACGCAAATGTACTCGTAGTAGGATTGGGTGGTGTTGGCTCATTTGCTGCAGAATTCCTAGCTCGCGCTGGTGTAGGTAATATTACAATTGTAGATGGCGATGTTGTAGATATTACCAACATAAACAGACAACTACCAGCACTACACTCTACAGTAAATATGCCCAAAGTAGATGTCGTAGCCAGCAGATTAATGGATATAAATCCCGAATTGAATTTGGTTCGATTACAAGAATTCATTTCTCCTGAAAGAGCTCATGAAATTGTTACAGAAAATTACGACTATGTTTTGGATTGCATTGATAGCATTACTCCAAAACTTCATTTAATTGTTGCTGCTAAACAAAAAAAAGTAAAAATCATCAGCAATATGGGTGCAGGCGGAAAGATGCTCGCAAGCAAGGTTGTTGTCAAAGACATTTCCAAAACCGATGTTTGCCCTCTTGCTAAAGTAATTCGTAAAAGATTGCGAAAAATGGGGGTTCAATCGGGTGTTAAAGCTGTTTTCTCTCTAGAAAAACCCGATGAAAGCAGCTTGAAAATGACCGATGGCACCAACTTCAAAAAATCATTCTTCGGTACCAATAGTTGGATGCCCGCGCTTTTCGGATTGTATGCCGCTGAAACAGTAGTGAGGTATCTTATCTCTAAAAAATAAATAAATTTTGCACTTTAAAAAACATTAAATTGTTTTACATCTCTTATAGAAAAAGCTCTTCTCTATGCATTCGAAGAGCTTTTTGCATTTTATAATAAAACAACAAAAGCAATTGATACTATCTTAAACAATCTTCGTTTAATTATCCTATATTCAGCATGAATTATATTTTTTAT
>JBHBEQ010000072.1:0-6664 GCA_041785575.1 Flavobacterium sp. | reverse complement strand
TAAATTTCGTTAAATTTAAACATAGTTACCAAAAGAGTAGTCGAGAATATAGTTGAAAATAAGATATTTCTCGACGTTACAATTTACCGTAAATATTTTTTTTTGGAAGAGGAGAATAAAAATTAATGTGTAATTAGTATTGCTGTTTTGAAATACAAAAAAGAAAAGCTGTCAAAGGCAGCTTTTCTAATTAGTAGATTATTAATTTCTTTTATCTTCTCCCCAAAGCAGTTTGTTTCGCAGTGTTTTTAAAAAAGTTACATTAGGAAATTCAACCATATTCACGGTATGAGGAGCTAGAGAAATCGAAATTTTTGTTTCATTGCTCATAGCGTGTGTTTCAGAGTCAAGAGATATTAAAAACTGTTTTTCTCTACCATTTACCTTCATCGTTATTTTGCTATTGTCATTGATGATTAGTGGTCTTGTAGTGAGATTGTGTGGAGCAATAGGTGTGATTACTAAGCAATTAGAATCTGGAGTTATAATAGGACCACCACAACTTAGAGAGTAACCAGTTGAACCTGTTGGGGTAGAAATAATAATACCATCAGCCCAATAAGTAGCGAGAAATTCTCCGTTGATATGCGTTTCAATGCTAATCATCGAAGTCGTATTTTTTCTTGAAATAGTAATTTCGTTTAGGGCAGAGTTTATTTCAAAAGGCAATTCTACTCCGTTGTCTGTGTCTAATTTTAATAGAGTTCGCTTAGAAATTTTAAAGTTGTTGCTCACCAATGTAGGAATGAGTTCATCAATCATTTCTTGCTGTACATTTGCTAAAAATCCCAACCTTCCTGCATTGATACCAACAACGGGAATATTTTTGTTTTTTATGAAATTAGAAGCACGTAGCATCGTACCATCGCCACCTATACTGATGAAAAAATCTATTTGGTCAGATAGGTCGTTGTGGTTGTTAAACGTGTCGTAGTTTTTGTTGATTACTTTGTTTTCTATCAAAGCGTGATAGTAGTTTTCCTCAAAGATAATATTGCCTTGGTGTTGTTCAATTCCAAACAAAAGTTTTTCGATGATAGATTTATTTGAAGGTTTAAATGTTTGGGCATAGATAGCAAAGGTCATCATATATTTAGGTATTTATCTAAGTATTCAGAACGTTTTTTTAATTCAAAATAATAATTGTCTTCTATGTGTTCAGACACAATTTCATAGTCGTATCTTCTAAATGTTTGAATGATTTCATTTACGTTGTTGCTAATCATTTTGATGGAAATTTGAGCCAATTGCTTTCTGAAATCCGAAACCAGTACACCGAGTAATTTAGAGTTGTTTGATTCAACAATTTGAGCAATTTCACTTAAACTATACTTGTTTATTTCTTTTTCTACAATCAATGTACTACCATTTTCATTGATAAAAGGCGTTTGCTTAAAATGTTCTGCAATGGAATTAGAAACGAGGTATCCTACATACTTGTTTTGTTCATCTAAAACTGCGATGAGGTTGGTTTCATTTTTAAAAAAAGCCTCGAGAATTTCTAACCAATTGATAGTAGGTTTTAAAAAAAAAGGTTGCAACAAATATTGATGCATGTCGATAGTGTCTTCTAATGGAAGTGTTTCAGCATCAATAAAAGAAAAATGACCTATAAACACCTCGTTTTCTACAACAGGAAAATGGTTGAATTTACCTGTTTTAAAAAAAGAAAGTGCTTCTTTTACTGTAGTAGAAAGTGAAAAAGCAGGGTGTTGATTAGAAATATGTGAGAGAAAATCAAACATTCTGATGTGTTTATTTTTACTTCGCAAAATAATCAAAATTATTCTAATAATCCTTATTTTTGGGGAAGTATTTTATTCATACAAAACAAAGATTATGACGAAATTATCTGTAAATATTAATAAAATTGCGACTTTGCGAAATGCAAGAGGAGGGAATGTTCCTGATTTGTTGAAAGTTGCAAAAGATGCTCAAGAATTTGGAGCAGATGGTATCACTATTCATCCACGTCCTGACGAAAGACACATACGTTATCAGGATGCAAGAGATTTAGTTTCTGTAGTGCATAAAGAATACAATATCGAAGGAAATCCTAGAGATAAATTTGCAGATTTGGTTATTGAATGTAAACCAACACAAGTTACATTAGTACCTGATGCAATAGATGCTATCACGTCTAATGCTGGTTGGGACACGATTACGCATCGTTCGTTTTTGACCGATGTTGTAAAAGAATTTAAGAAACACGGAATACGAACTTCTATATTCGTTGATCCTATATTAGAAATGGTTGAAGGTGCAAAAGTAATTGGAGCAGATCGTATAGAATTGTACACAGAAGAGTTTGCACACCAATATTCTTTAGGGAATCACCAAGCGATAAAGCCTTATACAGCTTGTGCAGAATTGGCATATCAACTAGAGGTAGGAATTAATGCAGGACACGATTTGAGTTTAGATAATATTCAATTTTTCAAAGAACACATACCACATTTAGAAGAGGTGTCTATCGGTCACGCTTTGATTTCTGAAGCGATATATCTAGGATTAGAAAATGTAATATGTATGTATAAGCAAAAGTTGAGATAGAAAATGGAATTGATATATTCAAAAGTAATAGGGGAGGGCACTCCCTTTGTTATTGTACATGGCTATTTAGGTATGTCGGACAATTGGAAGACATTGGCTACATATTTTTCCAAAAACGGTTATCAAATGCATTTATTGGATATGCGTAACCACGGACGAAGCTTTCATTCGGATGTGTTTAACTACGATGTGATGGTAGAGGATGTAGTAGCGTATTGTAAGGCAAATCAATTGCAAAAAATAGTATTGTTGGGGCATTCTATGGGTGGGAAAGTAGTGATGAAACTCGCTTGTAAATATCCTGAAATGGTAGAAAAATTGATTGCTGTTGATATTTCTCCGCGATACTATGCACCACATCATCAAGATGTCATGGCAGCATTGAATGCAGTAGATTTTTCTACACAACCAAGTAGAGAAGAAGTTGAAAACACTATAAGAAAGTATATTTCGGAAGAAGGAGTAGTTCAATTTTTAATGAAAAGTGTTTATAGAGTTACATCAGAACAACTTGGTTTTCGATTTAATTTGGATGCCTTCAATAAAGACGAAACAACTATTGGAGAAGCATTATATGAAGGAGCAGTTTATCACGGAAAAACTCTATTTGTGAGAGGTGGCGATTCCAAATATATTCAACAACAAGATGAAGAGTTGATAAAAAAACACTTTACAGATGTGGAAATAACCACAATATCAGGGGCAGGACATTGGCTTCACGCAGATAAGCCCCAAGAATTTTATGATGTTGTAGTAGATTTTTTAAGAAAATAATAAGATTTTTTTAAGATATAAAGAGGTATTTGCTAAAAATGATTATATTTGGTAATTTAAAAATTATATAATATGAAAAAAACAATACTAAGTTTAGCATCTTTGCTATTGGTTTCAAGTGCATTTGCAGGTGGATATAGAATTTCTCTACAAGGACAAAGACAGTTAGCAATGGGACATACTGGGGTTGCTGTTATCGGACAAAATGCAGAGAGTATCTTTTTTAACCCCGCAAATGGAGTGTTTTTGAAAGATAAATGGAGTTTTTCAGGAGGTGTAAATTATCTTACTTCTACTACGCGTTTTCAAAATACTTTATACAATTGGCAAGCAGAAACTACCAATGTAGGAACGCCATTTTACGTTTATGGAAATTATAAATTTTCAGATAAATTGGCCTTTGGAATTGCGGTGTACTCTCCTTACGGAAGTAGTGTGAAATGGGAAGACGATTGGGTAGGTTCACATTTAGTGAATAATATTAAATTACAAGCTATTTATGTACAACCAACACTTTCGTATAAAATTACCGATGATATCAGTGTTGGAGCAGGATTGATTTATGTAAACGGTGGAGTGACTTTTAATAGAAACTTATCTCGAAATATGACAAATGAAGCAGGTGAACGGTCGGATATTACTATTGAAGCACAAGGAGTTACTGCTTTTGGATATAATGTAGGATTTACAGCAAAATTAGATTCTTTTGTAACGTTTGGAGCTAATTACCGCTCACATATTGATATGAAAGCAACGGGAGGAACGGCTACTTTTGGAAATCTTCCTAGCTTTATGCAAGGAACCTTTACCGATGGGAAATTTAGCGCAACATTGCCACTACCTGCTGAGTTAACTTTAGGTTTTTCGTATAAAATCACCGACCAATGGTTGGCAGCTGTTGATGTAAATCACACTTTTTGGAATAAATATAAATCACTTGATATAGATTTTGAAAATCCAGCATTGCCAGATTCTCATAATCCAAGAAACTATAAAAATACAAACACCTATAGAGTAGGAATCCAGTACAAGCCTTCAGATAAATTTTCTGTGAGAGCAGGAGGTTATTTCGATGAAAGCCCAGTACAAAATGGATATTTTGCCCCAGAAACACCACGTAACAATTCAATTGCTGGAACACTTGGTTTTACATACCAAGTTACACCAAAATTAGGAATTGATGTAGGTGCTAATTTTGTTCATTTCAAAGAAGTAGATAATAGCTATGATTATTATCAAGAAGATGGAAATCCTGTGTCGTTTGGAGGAACTTATCGTTCGGCAGCAACAAGCATAGGCGTAGGAGTGTCTTATAACTTTTAATATTAAAAAAAATGAGAAAAAATATATTATCATTATCGATTTTGGCAATGTGTTTTGCGTCTTGCCAACCAGAGTTTGAAAATGAAATCAACAACTCCACATATAGTGCAGGAGAAGCTGATTTTTCAAGATATGTAGCTGTTGGGAATTCACTAACTGCTGGATATATGGATGGAACGGTTTTCCGATCAGGGCAACAATATTCATTCCCTAATATACTTGCTCAGCAGTTTAAAATTGTAGGCGGTGGAGAGTTTACACAGCCTTCATACGATTCAGATACGAATGATGTAGGAGGAATGACTATCGGTGGTGTTAGAATACCAGGATTTAATAATCGTATGGTGATTTTAATGTCGGCATCAGGTTCAGGGCCGGTTAATTTATCTGGAAGTTCAACAATTGATGTAACAAACCTACAAACTAAGGCTTATAACAATATGGGAGTTCCTGGAGCTAAATCTTTTCATTTATTAGCTCAAGGATATGGAAATATTTCTGCATTAGCTTTAGGTAGCGCAAATCCTTATTTCATCCGTACTGCGACAACTCCAAATGCAACCGTTTTAGGAGATGCAATGTCATTAAATCCAACATTTTTTACCAACTGGATTGGTGCAAATGATATTTTAGCGTATGCTATTTCGGGAGGTACAGGAGTAGACCAAAAGGGTAATTTAGACCCTTCAACATATTCGATTAACGATATCACAGATCCGAATGTATTTGCTCAAGTGTATTCTACAATTGTAAATACCTTGACATCTAAAGGTGCAAAAGGAGTGGTAGCAACTATTCCTTCGGTAACTTCTATTCCTTATTTTACTACAGTACCTTATGCTCCACTAACGGTTGATGCTCTTGGAGGAGAAACAGTTGTAGATCAATTGAATACGCAATTGTTTGGGCCAGTGAAACAAGTGTTAACAGCTTTAGGGCAAGGAGATCGAATCCAACTTTATTCAAAAACAGCATCAAATCCATTGTTGATAAAAGATGAGTCATTAGTTGATTTGTCGACTCAAATTTCAGCAGTGTTACAACAAATGGGGGTATCTGTTCAAACAGCAACAGCTTTAGGACAGGTATTCGGACAAGCTCGCCACGCGACATCATCAGATTTATTTACATTAACAACTAGATCGATTATAGGGACAACGTCTGGTATGTCGGCACCATTTGATAAATTAGGAGTTACATTCCCTATAGGAGATCAATATGTTTTGATACCACAAGAACAACAGTCAATTGCGGAGGCTACAGATGCATTTAATCAAACGATTAAAACTGTCGCAGCTTCTAAAAATCTTGCAGTTGCTGATATGAATAGTATTATGCAACAATTGGTGAATGGATTGCGTTCTATGGATGGGCAAATTTATACAGCAGATTATTTTAAAGGAACTGCTAATATGAATACCGTGATGTTTTCTCTTGATGGAGTACATCCAAATGCAAGAGGATATGCTTTTATAACCAATGAGATTATTAAAGTGATTAATTCGCATTACAAGGCAAATATTCCATTTGTAAATGTGGCAAGTTACCCAGGTGTAAAAATTGTAACATCAAATTAATAAAATATGAAAATACTAATCAATCTATTAGTTTCTGCACTAGTGATCTACGGCTTGGCTAATTTCTTGCCAGGGGTTTCGGTTGATGGATTCGGAACTTCTATTGTCGTTGTAATTGTTTTAGGGTTGTTAAACATTTTTGTTAAACCAATATTGAACTTAGTGTCTATACCAGTTACTATTGTAACTTTCGGATTATTCTTATTTGTGATAAATGCGGTTATTATTTTAATGTGCTCAAGTTTAATCACAGGTTTTGAAGTAGATGGTTTTTGGTATGCTTTGTTGTTTAGTTTAATACTATCATTAGTTTCCGTTATTATGGACTAATACGTATTTTAAATGTTAAAAAAGCTGCCTATTATAAGGCAGCTTTTTTTATGTGTTTATAATGGTTTTACTTTACAGTAGATTTGTTTAATCTGTCGAGTATGAGG
>JBHBEQ010000071.1:0-4646 GCA_041785575.1 Flavobacterium sp. | reverse complement strand
TTTCATATTTCAAAGAAGTTTTAAGAAAATTTATAGACAATAAGAGTGAAAAATAGTTTACTTTTGTATTCAATTTCTAAATTTAATAATATGTATCCAAGAGAAATAGTAGAGCCAATGCAAGCAGAGCTTACTTCTGCAGGATTCGAGGCATTACACACGGCAGAAGAAGTGCAAAAGGCATTAGAAAAAGAAGGAACTACTTTAGTTGTAGTAAATTCAGTATGTGGTTGTGCTGCAAGAAATGCACGTCCGGGAGCGATTCAAAGTTTGACTAATACAAAAAAACCTGACCATATAGTAACGGTTTTTGCAGGTGTTGATAGAGAAGCTGTAGATGCGGCAAGAGAAAGAATGTTTCCATTTCCTCCATCATCGCCTTCAATGGCATTGTTCAAAAACGGAGAACTTGTGCATATGCTAGAGCGTCATCATATTGAAGGAAATCCAGCAGAGTATATTGCTGATAATTTGAAAGAGGCATACAATGATTTTTGTTAATTCACTTCTATGTAAGAATTAAATAAAGAATAAAAATTATTGATTTTTAGCAAATCAATTAAAATAGCCATTGTAATTATTGCAATGGTTATTTTTTATGTCGTATATTTGACCAATCTAATTCGAGAAATAAGACTTTTTAATATCAAAAATAAGTAAATGTGAAAAAAATTATTAGTTATCCTATAAATATTGTATTTTACTTGATGTTTGGACTAATGTTGGTTGTATTTCATCCTATACAATGGATATGTTTCAATATTTTTGGATATCAAGCACATAAAAAAAGTGTTGACATTCTCAATTGGACTTTGCTTAAATGTGCCAATATTTTAGGAACAAGATTTTCTGTAACGGGAGTAGAAAATTTACCTAAAAACGCTCCGGTTATCTTTGTAGCAAATCACCAAAGCATGTATGATATATCATTAATTATTTGGTATTTGCGAGAATCTCACCCAAAATTTGTAAGTAAAATTGAATTAGGAAAAGGCATACCAAGTGTTTCTTACAACCTCAGACACGGTGGGTCGGTTCTTATAGATAGAAAAGATCCAAGACAATCTCTTCCAGCAATAAAAGGCTTGGCAGAATATATTCAAAAAAACAAAAGAGCAGCGGTGATATTTCCCGAAGGAACACGTTCTAAAAATGGTAAACCGAAGCGATTTTCAGAAAACGGACTTAAGATACTTACGAAATTTGCTCCAGATGCATATGTCGTACCTTTGACCATTAACAATTCTTGGAAATTATTTCGTTATGGAATGTTTCCGCTTGATATAGGAAACAAGGTTTCAATGGAAGTACATAAACCTATCAAAGTTAGTGATTATGAATTTTCCGAACTGTTTGAAAAGACAGAGAAGCAGGTGATAAATAGTATAAAATAGAAAAATATGGCTTTAGAAAATGTAAGACTTGAGGTAATGAAATTTCTCGAAAAGAGTATTGATAGTTTCGTACAAAACTATTTGATACCTGTAGAGAAAATTTGGCAACCATCAGATCTTTTGCCAAATGCACAAAATGAGAATTTTTTCGAAGATTTGAAAGAATTACAAGAATATGCAAAAGAATTGCCTTATGATTTTTGGGTAGTACTTGTAGGAGATACTATTACAGAAGAAGCTTTACCTACTTATGAATCTTGGCTTTTGGATGTAGAGGGGGTAAACCAAAGAGCAGAAGAAGGACAAGAAGGAAATGGATGGGCTAAATGGATTAGACATTGGACAGGAGAAGAAAACCGTCACGGAGATTTATTGAATAAATATTTATACCTTTCTGGAAGGGTGAATATGAAAGAGGTGGAAATCACCACTCAATACCTTATCAATGATGGTTTTGACCCAGGAACAGATAAAGACCCTTATAAGAATTTTGTATTCACTAGTTTTCAAGAATTAGCAACGTATATTTCTCATAATCGTGTAGCTCAGTTAGCAAAAAAATTTGGAGACCACAAACTTTCTAAAATATGCAAACTTATTGCAGGAGACGAAATGCGTCATCACTTAGCTTATTCTGATTTTGTTGAAAGAATATTTCAAGTAGATCCTTCAGAAATGATGAAAGCTTTTTACTATATGATGAAGAAAAAAATCACAATGCCAGCTAATTTGATTAGAGAATCAGGAGGAGGTATTGGAGATGCTTTTCACCACTTTTCAGAATCGGCACAGCGCATAGGGGTTTACACTTCTATGGATTATGTGGATATTTTAAATAAATTAATCAAGAGATGGGAAATTGATAAGATTACCAATCTTACAGATGAAGCAGAAAAAGCTAGAGATTATTTGATGAAATTACCAGATAGAATGGCAAAATTAGCCGAACGAATGAAAATTTCAGAAAAATCTCACGTGTTTAAGTGGGTAACACCTGCCACATTGAAATAAATAAAAAAATAACCGTTTCGCATATTGAAACGGTTATTTTTTTTACAAATTAGGTTTTAGCTTATTTTTTATAATCCATTGGAAAAGTTACTAAAAAAGTGGTTCCTTTGCCTATTTCAGAACGCAACACCTTTACTTTTCCTTTGTGAAAATCTTCTACTATACGCTTTACTAATGACAGTCCTAATCCCCACCCTCTTTTCTTTGTAGAAAATCCAGGTTCGAATATGGTTTTAAACTTGCTTTTCTCAATACCTTTTCCTGTATCGCTGATATAAATACAGACGTTTTTATCTTCTTGAGTGATTTTTATAGAAATTTCCCCTTTCCCTTTAATTGCATCTATGGCATTTTTAACCAAATTTTCTATTGTCCAGCTATGCAGAGTTTCGTTTAATGGAAGAATACAACTTTCTAATTCTGATTGAAATTGAAATTCAATTTGTTTAGAACTTCTTGACTTGATATAATCAAACGATTCTGCTGTGAGATTTACGATATCTAAAGTAGTCAGAACTGGTGCTGATCCAATTTTAGAAAATCTATTAGCTATGGTTTCTAACCTCAATACATCTTTTTCTATCTCTTTTGCTATTTGTTGATTTTGTTGTTCTAACTTCAACAATTCCATCCATCCGAGTAAAGAGGACAACGGAGTACCGATTTGATGTGCTGTTTCTTTTGCCATTCCTGCCCAAAGCTTGTTTTCTGCAGAAATTTTAGACGTTCGAAAATAGCTAAATACCAATGCACCAAATAAAATTAATATCACAATTAGAGCCAAAGGATAGTATTTTAATTTGGTAATCAAAGATGAATTTCCGTAATAAATCTTTATCTCTCCATTAGGATGATTAATTACCAATGGGGTGTTTTGTGATTTTAAACTCTGCAAATATTTTTTTTGCAGATTAGAGTTTTTACTAATCTCTTCTGGAACATTGCTTATTTGTTCTATTTTCCCTTCTGTATTTACTAAAATTATCGGAATTGTATAGTTTTTGGATAGAATATCCATAGGCAACTCCAAGTCGGTATTCTGATCTGCTTCATTAATTTTTTTATAAGCACTCGCCCAAATTTCCATTTTTAGGCGTTCTTCTTGTTTGAATGTTTGAAACAACAAATATGTATTCCACAAAATGAGTATTAGAATACCAAAAGACAGAAGGAGCAACAAATTTTTTAATCGTGAATTGTCGTTGAGAAATTTCATAATATATATAGAAAAAAAGCAGCTTTTTTCTGCTGCTTTTAATAATAGTTTATTCTATTTACTTTGTCATTGACGGACATTCGTTTGAAACCAACTCTAATCCTGTGTTTTTAATAGCTCCAAACCCACCTCTTACATCAATCATGTTGTGATAACCTCTTGCTTTTAAGATAGAGGCTGCAATCATCGAACGATATCCTCCTGCACAATGCAAATAAGTTGTTTCTTTTGTTGGATACTGTTCTATTTGTTCATTGATATAATCCAACGGTAAGTTTGGTACATCTTTTATGTGCATACTGTTGTATTCACCAGGTTTTCTGCTATCAATAACATTTTTCTCTCCATTATTAATAAGATTTTCTAGCTCTTCGGCAGAAATACGTTGAATAGAATCCGTTTCTAACCCTGCTGCTTTCCATGATTCAAAGCCATCTTTTAGGTATCCGAGTGTGTTGTCGTATCCTACTCTAGAAAGTCTTGTAATGGTTTCCTCTTCTCTTCCTTGAGGAGTTACGAGAATTATCGGTTGATTAATATTTGGAATCAAGGCTCCTACCCAAGGTGCAAAACCTCCATCAATTCCGATAAAGATAGAACCTGGTATATGTTCTTTTGCAAACGATTCTGCATCACGAACATCCAATATCATCGCTTCTTGAGCGAGTTGTTTGAATTCTTCTGGAGTCAATGGGCGGTTGTTACCAATAATTTCTTCTATATTCTTATACCCTTCTTTGTTTAAACGTACATTTTCCGGAAAATAGATAGGTGGAGGAAGTAGTCCTGTAGTTACTTCTTTCACAAATTCATCTACCGTCATATCTGCTCTAAGGGCGTAATTTGTTTTCTTTTGTTCGCCCAATGTTCCTACTGTTTCTTTGCTTAGATTTTTTCCACAAGCAGATCCAGCTCCGTGTGCTGGATACACAATCAAATCATCAGATAGAGGCATTATTTTTTCTCTCAAACTTTTGTACAGCAATGCCGCCAATTGTTCTTGTGTCATATCTGCTGCCTTTTGT
>JBHBEQ010000070.1:0-15707 GCA_041785575.1 Flavobacterium sp. | reverse complement strand
TTTATCTTTTCTTAATTTAACTTTATTTTTATACTTTAGATTCAAGTAAATAAATTATTAACCTTTTAAATTTAATCATTATGAGAAAGTTACATTTAATCTTAGCCTCATTTGCTCTGTTGTTTGTCATTTTTTCATGTGCGAAAGACAACAACGAAGTAAGTAATGAAACTTCTGAAAGTTTAGAAAAAAAAGGTAATACACTAGATTATTTTGCCTTAAAATTTCCTCAAGGAACTGAAATTACCGAACAAAACAACGAAATTATTTTTAAGTTACCAGAAGGATATGTGGCTTATGGCATTGACCAAAACAAAGAATTTACTTCTTTTACGGAAGGAAAATTAACTTGTAGTTGCACCAAAGGAAATGGAGGTTGTAGCCCTGCTGTAGCAAATGGCACCGCTGCTTGTGTAATGACAGCTTGTAAAAGCTGTGAAAAATCGGGAGGGTTATATATAGGAAATAAAACGTTTACAGAAGTAGTTATTTTTAATTTAGAAAACGATAAACTCTTCTTAAAAGCGAGCGACCTTAACGGTCAGATGGAATTACCTCCTTCTTTTTATCAATTAGATATCGTACAGAATTATTTAAAAGAACTAGAAAAATGGATGTTATCTTCTAATTCGACAAAAACTAAAATAGTTCCTCTTTCTATCTATGGGTACGTTTCATTTATTGAAGTTGCGGAGGATATAGACACCGTTTCTCCTTATATCAACACTGAATCGTTTACTTGTTTTTGCAATTCAAACGGTAGTTGTACAAAAGGAAGCATGTTTATGGCTAGATGGTGCGACTCATCTAATTGTAACTCTTGCACAATGAAAACTGCGATAGTTGATGCTAAAACAAATATTTCTCATACTATAGAAATAAATAATCATTTCATTTCGGTTTATTAATTAATATTAATTTTTAGAAACAAACCGCCTTCTTGTAATCTTGAGGCGGTTTGTTTTTTTATACCCCCAATCTATACAATTGATAAACAAGCTAAAAACTATCGCATATTCAAAAACTATAAAATATCTTGTAATAAAAATAAAAACATTCCAAACAGAACACACTTTCTGCGGGATTTATAAAGAATACACGTTATTATTTTAACATTTTTTCGTACCTTGCGCGGTCTAATAGTCTTTTATACAAAATGCGCTTTCTGTATAAAAAATTTAATCAAAATATATGGAAATACTACTTACAGGTATATCATTGGGTTTTTTACTCAGTTTTATGATCGGACCGGTATTTTTTATCTTGATTGAAACAAGTATTACCAAAGGAATTAAATCTGCCTTAGCTTTTGATTTTGGAGTAATATTTGCAGATATCTGCTTTATTTCTATCGCATATTTTAGCAGTTTTCAATTAATAGAAAAAATCAAAGACGACCCTGCTTTGTTTATTTTTGGCGGTGGGGTAATGACAACTTACGGAATCGTTTCTCTATTAAAACTCAACAGACTAAATAAAACTGAAATTCACGTAGAAGCTCCTTCGTATAAGCAAAACTACCTCAATCTTATCGCTAAAGGTTTTTTACTCAATTTCATCAACGTTGGTGTTTTAGGATTTTGGCTTGCTATCATTATCACAATAGGCCCTCAATTGGATATGGAACCGAACAAACTCCTTTACTTTTTTGCTAGTGTGATTATTTCCTATTTCGTAACTGATTTAATTAAAATCATACTTGCAAAACAATTGCGCCAAAAACTTACACCTTCGAACATTTTAAAAGTAAAAAAAATAAGTAGCTTTATCTTATTTATATGTGGATTGCTTATTATTTCAAAAACTTTTATCAAAACAGATAGCGATTTCGACAATTCTTTTATTCAAAAAAACATACAAATCAAAAAAACAGAATAAATGTAATTTTAAAATTTAACTACTTTTACATTTTATAAGAATTTGTTTTTCCATAAGTTTTACTACAAATTTTGCAAAGTAGTAGTAAACGATTGATTTTTTTTAAATAAAAATTTCCGTTGTGGATATAAAAAAAGGAACCTTTTCTATTGGTTCCTTTTTTCATTATTTTGATTGTTCTAATCGTTCAAGCATATTTTTACTCAATGCTTTTTGTGCGAAATCTTTATCCACTATCAGCTCAACACTATCACTGCTTGGCATTTCGTACATAGAATCTGTAAGTATAGCCTCGCAAAGCGATCGCAAACCTCTTGCTCCTAGCTTATATTCCAACGCTTTATCTACAATATAATCCAAAGCTTCATCGGTAAAATGCAATGCTATTCCATCCATATCAAATAGTTTTTGATATTGCTTCACTAAGGCATTTTTAGGTTCGGTAAGTATCATACGCAGGGTATCTCTATCAAGTGGATCCATGTGTGTAAGCACTGGCAAACGTCCGATAATTTCAGGAATTAACCCAAATTCTTTGATATCTTTTGGAGTAATGTATTGCAAAAGATTATTTCGGTCGTATTTTTCGAGTTCTTCCGATTTTCCATATCCAATTGCACGAAAGTTCAAACGCTTAGAAATAATGCGTTCGATACCATCGAAAGCTCCTCCTGCAATAAACAAAATATTTTGCGTATTTACTTCGATAAATTTTTGATCTGGATGTTTTCGGCCTCCTTTTGGTGGCACATTTACAACAGAACCTTCTAAGAGTTTCAACAAGGCTTGTTGCACACCCTCTCCCGATACATCTCGAGTAATTGATGGATTGTCGCTTTTACGTGCGATTTTATCAATTTCATCAATAAATATAATTCCTCTTTCTGCTTTTTCTACATCATAATCTGCAGACTGCAACAATTTAGTAAGAATCCCTTCTACATCTTCACCTACATATCCTGCTTCAGTAAGCACCGTTGCATCTACTATAGCCAAAGGTACATTGAGCATTCTTGCAATCGTTTTTGCCACGAGTGTTTTACCTGTACCTGTTTGCCCTACGATGATAATATTACTTTTTTCTATTTCTACATCATCTTCTAAATCTTGTTGCAATAAGCGTTTATAATGATTGTAAACAGCCACAGAAAGAACTTTTTTTGTCTGGTCTTGACCTATTACATATTGATCAAGAAAAGCTCGTATTTCGGTTGGTTTTTTAAGCAAAACTTCATCAGAAAGATCACCATTCCCTCTTCTACTTCCCATTTCTTCTCTTACGATATTATATGCTTGCTCCACACACATATCACAAATATGTGCATCTTGTCCTGATATAAGCATCGAAGTACTAGCCTTTGAACGCCCACAAAAAGAACATTCCATTCCTTGATTTTTCATACTTTTACTATCGCGTTAACACTTGATCAATCATTCCGTATTCCAAAGCTTCATCTGCTCGCATCCAATAATCTCTCTCTGAGTCTGCATAAACCTTGTCGTATGGTTGTTTGGAATGTTTCGAAATGATTTCGTATAATTCTTCTTTGAGCTTCAACATTTCTCTCAAGTTGATTTCCATATCTGTTGCAACACCTTGGGCACCACCTGAAGGCTGATGAATCATCACACGAGAATGAGGCAATGCAGAGCGTTTTCCTTCAGCTCCTGCACACAACAATACAGCACCCATAGAAGCTGCCATTCCTGTACAAATGGTTGCTACATCCGATTTAATATATTGCATTGTATCGTAAATTCCTAAACCTGCATAAACACTTCCTCCTGGAGAATTGATATAAAGACTAATATCACGAGAACTATCATCAGTAGTATCTAAGAACAACAATTGTGCTTGGATAATATTTGCTACGTAATCATCCACTCCTGTACCCAAGAAAATAATGCGTTCCATCATCAAACGTGAGAAAACGTCCATTGAAGCAACATTTAACTTGCGCTCTTCAATGATATAAGGTGTCATACTTGCTACGATTTTATCGTAGTACATACTATTGATTCCTTGATCTTTTATTGCAAATTTTTTAAATTCTTTTCCGTAATCCATTTCGTAATTAGTTTTTGTGTTTATAAAAAAATGAACGCCATTTCTAAAAGAAAAGGCGTTCAAATATACAATTATTTTTTGGATTAATCTCCGTAAGAAATATTGACAAACTCTTTGAAAGAAACCTCTTTTGAATTTGCTGAAACTTTCTCTTCAAACAGTTTCAATAATTTTTCGTTCATCAATTGACCTGAAATACGACGAACCTCTTCTTGATTTGAAAGCACTCTCGCTACAATATTTTCTACATCAGCATCTGAAGGATCCGTTTGACCGAATTGAGCCATTTGCTCTTTTATAAGGTTTGAAGTGTAATCTTTCAACTCTTCAAAAGTCACTTGTAATCCATTTTCTGTAATAATTTTTCCTTCAATAAGCTGATATCTCAATCCTTTTTCAGATTTTACATATTCTTCTGCTGCTTGCTCTTCAGTCATAGGTGTTTCTGAAACTGTTTGCAACCATTTTTTCAAAAATGTTTCAGGTAAATCGAATTTTGTGTTTTCTACTAAAAATTCAATCACATCATTATTAAATTTTTGGTCTGCTTGAGCAGCAAATTGTTTTTCAGAATCTTCTTTAATTTTTTCTTTTAATTGCTCTACTGAAGTAACTTCACCTTCTCCAAACAATTTATCGAAAAACTCTTGATTTAATTCTGCTTTTTCTGTTGTAGTTATCTCTTCGATAGTAAAAGTAACCTCAATGTCTAAACCGTGTACTTTATCGTGCTCTACTTTCAATACGTGCATCAACTTGTGATCGTCTTCAAACAATCCTTTTGTAGAAATCACAACTTCATCACCTATTTTTTTACCTACAAATTTCTTTTGGTTGGTTTTTGTACGGATATCGTTAATGTTAAAAGAAGCTGTATTCTCGATTCCCTCAGCTGTATTAACAGCCTTTACACGGATATCATCTCCTTCTTCTACTTTTTCTTTAGAAACCAATTTACCATATTGTTTTTGGATGTATTCTACTTGCTCATTAAGCATTTCATCATCTGCAACAATTGTATATTTTGTAATATTGTTTTTAGCAGTTAAATCAACTTTAAACTCTGGAACTAACCCTAATTCAAAATCAAAAGACAATGTATCTGCTTCCCAATCTACATCTTTTGCTACTGGTAGAGGATTCCCTAATATATCTATTTTTTCTTCTGTAAGATATGTATTTAATTTTTCTTGTAATAGCTTGTTTACTTCTTCAAACATTACAGCCATTCCATATTGTTTTTTCACCAAAGACATTGGCACGTGTCCTTTTCTAAAACCAGGAATATTGGCATTTTTTTTATAATTTGACAATACTTTATCTACATTCTCTTGAAAATCATTTCTTTCCAACTCGATCGTAACCACCGCATTTAAAGCGTCGATATTATTTCTTGTAATATTCATTGTATAGTACTTTTACTTTATAAGATTTGCAAAAATAATCTTTTTTTGATTTCACTACAAGTTTTACTACAGATATTTCATCTGATTTCCTAGTATTTACACCTACATTTTTTTAAGCATAAAAAAAGAGGTTGTTTTACAACAACCTCTTTTACTATATGGTTTACAAAATATTATTGTTCGTAAAACTCAATAATTACAGTGTAATTTCCTGTAGGATACGCTTTAGAAATATTACCTGAAGTAAGCGCTAAATTTTCACCAACAACTTTGAATTCTGTAATAGTATGCCCATTACCATTAGCTCTAAAATTAAGAATTTGAGCCGCTGTAGTAGCATTTAATCCTAAATCTGCTAAAGTAAATGCTCTGTTTGCTCCAATAGCTGTAGTTCCTGAACCAAGAACAGCAGTGTTGATTGGCACAACTTTTACAACTCTTTTAATTTTGTATGTTGTTCCGTCAATAACTACAGTTCCAGTTGTCGTAGCAACTTCATTTTTAGTATAGTTTATAACTGCAGGATTATCAGCCCATTGTACTGCACCATCAACAGTAGTTAACACTTTATTATTATTAGCAGCTTCACCTAAAATATCTTCTGGTTTAATAGTACCATTTAAAATTTCATCTGTTGTTACAGCTCCTGTTGCAATTTGATCTGCACCAATACTATCTGGTTTAATACTTACACTAGCATCGTGTAACAAAGCTCCAGCTCCATTTTCAACAAGAATTTGATCACTTCCTGTAAGAGTTCCATTTCCATCTGTTGGCAATGCTGTTTGAGGAATTGTTGGAGAATAAGTTACAGTTCCATCAGCATTTGATACTGGTACTAAACCTGCTTGTGTACTTCCTGAATTTAATTTATCTGGAGTCACTGATCCAGCTGCTAAGTCAGCCGCTGCTACAGTTCCATCTAGAATTTCATCTGTTGTTACAGCTCCTGTTGCAATGTGTTCAGCCGTAATCGCATTAGCTGCAACTTCTAAAGTAACATCTTTCAAAGCTGAAGCATCTCCACCTGTTACAGTAATTGTTCCAGGAGATGAAATTGTTCCTGCATTTTGCACTTGAGTTGCATCTACAGCAGGTGTTGTCCACTCAACCACTCCGTTTACAGTAGTTAAAACTTTACCGTCATTTGCAGCATCACCCAACATATCCTCTGGTTTGATAGTACCATTTTGAATTTTATCTGTTGTTACAGCATCTGCTGCGATTGCTGCATTATCAACTGCGTTGTCAGCCAATTCTGAAGCTGTGATTGCATCTGGAGCAATATGATCAGCTGTAATTGCATCTGTTCCTACTTTAAGATTCGTTGCTTTCAAAACAGCACCTACTCCATCAGTTACCACGATAGTAGCATCAGCAGCTGTTAAATCCTCTCCTGTTACAGATGAAGCTGGCAACGTTCCGTATGTTACACCTCCATTTCCATCTGATACTGGCACTTGTCCTGCTGGTACGTTTACTCCAGGAGCAGTTGTTGAACTCATTTTATCTGGAGTTACTGATCCAGCTGCTAAATCAACCGCTGCTACAGTTCCATCTAGAATTTCATCTGTTGTTACAGCTCCTGTTGCAATTTGATCTGCACCAATACTATCTGGTTTAATACTTACACTAGCATCGTGTAACAAAGCTCCAGTTCCATTTTCAACAAGAATTTGATCACTTCCTGTAAGGGTTCCATTTCCATTTGCTGGCAATGCTGTTTGAGGAATTGTTGGAGAATAACTTACAGTTCCATCAGGATTTGACACTGGTATTAAACCTGCTTGTTCAGTTCCTGCATTTAATTTATCTGGAGTTACCGCACCATCTGCTAAATCAGCTCCCCCTACAGTTCCATCTGCAATATGATCAGTAGTAATTCCTCCATTCTTAACTTTAATATTTGTAGCAACCAAAACTGCTCCTGTCCCCCCTGCTGTAATCTCCAAAGACTCATCAACTGTCAAATCCTTTCCTAAAGCCACAGCCAAATCAGAAACCGGCACATCAAATGAAGAAGAAGGGTTCGCTCCATTCTGAACCGTAATTCTTAACACACCTTCTGCTAATGTAAATGCAGTAATTTTTGTATCGTTATCTCCAGCAGCATCAATAGCTTCTTGCACATCCACAGGAGTAACTAAACGCATCCAAGCACCATCTTTCCAAAAATGAAACCCTGGCTTCAAATCATTAGATGCTACAGTATTATACACCAACAAACCATTTGTTAAGTCACCTGCTTCAGCAGCTACAGAATTTCCTTTAGTAATAGGTGCCGGATTAGTAGAAGCAACCAATTGCACTCTAGGAATCAACACACCTTTATCAGTAGCCACAACATCCAATTGAGTAGTAGCCTCTGGATTCAACGTCCCTATACCCACCTGAGCATAAGAAGCTGAAGTAGCTAAAAATAAAGCTAAAGGGATAATTTTCTTATTCATAATAATTAAAAATTTATATTAAAATTTATTTTACTTTTTACACCTTACAAAAACTATGCCATAAAAGCACTTACTTGTCTTTTATTTATTTTTGCAATGCAAATTTATGTACTTCTTTAAAATTGATGAAACTTTTATATATTTATTTTTTTATTATTTTTCAACAAAAACATCCACACAACTGATATACAAGTGTTTACAAGATTTAATAAGAACATTAACTCCTTCATTGTAATATCATACTCTATCTGTTTTTCATAAATATCCTCCTTATAATCAATATATAAAACAAATGCTCCTCAAAAAAAACATAATTCCAACTCTCCTTTTCAATACATTTTGCATATAAATTTAGAATTGTGAAAATAAAAACAGTATTTTCTTAAACATAACAACAATCAAAAAAAACAAATCGTAACATTATTTTATTTGACCAATCTCTCTATATATAGTAATACATCTACACAAAACCACTTCCTTCTATTAAACACAAATACAAAACCTATAATATTAGATTTTATATTTATCGATTTCTACATAACTAATTAAATTGAAAATAAACAAAATCTAAATCAACATTAAACAGAAATGCATCAATAAAACACAAGCAATTTTATTATTTACATATACACAAAAGATTTACACATAAAAAAAGAGATAGTTTTTAACTATCTCTTTTAAAATTCGTATTCTACATACTTATGATAATAAATTCAGATCTACGATTTTCTTGATGTTTCTCTTCAGAACATTTCACACCATCCTTACATTCATTAAGCAATTGTCTTTCTCCATACCCTTTATAAGTAATTCTTGAACGATCAATTCCATTTGCAATCAACCACTCTGCAGTAGACTTAGCTCTTCGTCCTGACAACTTATCATTATAAGCTGTAGAACCTCTACTATCTGTGTGAGATCTAACATCAATCTTCATTGTTGGATACTCTTCCATTACTGCTAGTATCTTAGCTAACTCAACTGCAGCGTCAGGACGGATGTTATCTTTATCTAAATCGAAATAGATTGGGTTCAATTTCAACACTTTAAATAGATCATCACCTTTCTTAACTTCGATTTTAACTTTATTAAGTGGTACCTCTACAACTGTTACACCAGTTTTGTCTGAAATAACAACTTCTTTTTCTGAAGTTTCATATCCTTCTTTTGATGCTTTAATTCTGTAAGTTTCACCACAGTTAATTTCTGCATCAAACTTATACCCTTCAGAAGTGTATTCATATTTCGATGGAATAGTTGTATAAAGCGCATCAGCTAAGTTAAGAGTTGCATCAGTAATTTTTTGTTTTGTTTTTGCATCAAAAACAGTAACTAACAATTCTTGTTTACAAACTTCTTGTACAAATACTAATGGTTTATCTTCTACGAATGAATAAATATCATCTCCGCCATTTCCATTTTGTCTATTAGAAGAGAAGAATCCTTTTTTAGTATTCACATCTATATAATATGCAAAATCATCATCTGCAGAGTTAATTGGCATACCAACATTGTGCACTTCTCCGAACTCTCCATTTTCATCCATTTTCACAGCGTAAACATCTAAATTTCCAAGACCTACACGTCCATTAGATGAAAAATAAAGTTCATCAGTTTCAGTTAAAAATGGGAATGTTTCTCTAGCTTCAGTGTTGATTTTATCACCTAAATTTTGAGGATTTCCAAGTTTACCATCTTTTAAAATAGCTACTTTCCACAAATCTGATTCACCAAATCCACCTGGTCTATCAGAAGAGAAGTACAATACATTTTCTTCTTTATTTAAAGCCGGGTGAGCTGTATTGAAATCATTGCTATTAATTGATAATTCTTCAGGTTTTGACCATTTACCATTTACTAAAGTACTTCTGTAAATTTTTAATTTAGTATTTCTATCTGCATCATAACCTCTCTTACCATTAATTATGTTGTTACGTGTAAAATACATTGTATTTCCATCTTTAGTAACAACTGCAGAAGATTCATTTAAATGGCTAGTAACTTTCCCTTTTACTCTAGAAACTTTATTCTTCTTAGCTGATTCATCTAAATTATATTTATACAAACTTGTGAAAGATGCTCCAGTCCAAGTATGTTCTTTTTTAGAAAAATTACCAGTATCTCTAGCACTTGTAAAATACAACGTTTTATCGTGTACAAAACTTCCGTAATCTGCATATTTTGAGTTAATCGGCAAGTTTAATACATCGCTATAACGACCAGAATTTTCTTGAATTTTTTGTTTCAAGATTTCTTCTTGACTACGTATCTTAGAAATTTGAGATTGTGAACCTACTTTTGCAACAAATTGATCATAAAATCTTTTTGCTTTAATTTCATCACCAACATTTTGCAAAGTATTAGCATATCTGTAGTAATATACATTAGAAATTAGAGCATCACCATATTCATTAAACAATCTTTCATAGTGTTTATTTGCCTCCGCATAGTTAGCATTGAAATAGTATGCATTTCCTAATTTTTCTAATACTTCTTGGCTCACATAACCTTTTTTCAAAAGGTTTTCATAAATTTTAATTGCATCTACATAAGCCCAATTATCGTACTCTCTATTAGACTTTTGTAGCCCTGATTGCGCTTGCGCCATACTTCCTCCAAGAAATAAGTATGATGCTAATGTTAAAATGGATAATCTTTTTTTCATATTTGCTACTTATTAGAAGAATCGAGGCGAATTTACACGACGATATTTGTTAAACAATTCAAATCTCACGAAGATTTCATGTGATCCATTATTATAATTCTTCAATTTAGTTACTTCGCTGTCGTATGCATAACCAATAAACAATCCGTCTGTAACTTGGAATCCTGCCAACGCACTCCACGCAGCATCATATCTGTAAGCTCCACCAATTGTAAATTTATCAAACAACAAGAAGTTTGCTGTGAAATCTGCTTGTAAAGGTGCACCATTTACTGCTTTCAACAACACCGCTGGTTTAAATTTCAATGAACGGCTTAAATCAAATACATGACCTCCCATTAAGTAAAAATGCATTTTTTGTTGCATTGTACTTTGAATATTATCATCGTATCTTGTCGTTTCTAAGAAATTAGGCACTGACAAACCAACGTATGATTTTTCGTTATGCCAATAAATACCAGCTCCAACGTTTGGTGTAAATTGACCTTTAATATCTGATTGGAATTGAGGATCATTTGGATCATAAATATTCAAATCAGAATACTTAACATCTAATAAATTAGCAGATCCTTTAACACCGAAGCTCAATTTACTTCCTTTATCATTTAAATCTACAGTATATGATACGTCAACACTTAATGTATTTTCATCCATTACTCCCAATGCATCATTTACAAAGCTAACACCTAATCCAACTTTTGAATCATTAATTGGTGTATTGATAGAAAATGCATTTGTTCTTGGAGCTCCCTCAATTCCTACCCATTGCGTACGATGCAAACCAAAGATACTCATAGCACCTCTACTTCCAGCATAAGCAGGGTTTATATTGATAGTATTATACATATATTGTGTATACTGAGGATCTTGTTGCGCATTGGCTGCGAAGCTTACTAAAGCTAACAAAGCCCCTATAATTTTATTTTTTCTCATAACAATTAATTATTTTGCTCCAAATGTAAATATCCCACTTTCTTAATCACCTGATTATTTCCATTTCGAGTATCTTTATACTCTACTATATAGTAATATGTACCAGTAGGTAATTTTTCTCCTTTATTTACAACACTTACACCCTCTGCATATCCTTTAAACACATTTCCTGAAGAATTATACGAATTTGTTTCATACACTTTTCTTCCCCAACGATTGTAGATAGACACATTATTTTCTGGAAAGTTCTCAATATTTTCTATAACAAAATAATCATTCAAACCATCTCCATTTGGTGTTACACCATTATAAATCACCACATCTTCTACCGGAGTTACAGCATCTGTTACTAATGCCAATGTAAACACTCCAAATTTATTCACAGTCGAAACAGTTGAAACTGTTTTATTTGCTTCATCAACTACTCCACCTTCATCCATCCATTTTTTCTCTGTTTCATCCCAACGTACTACTCTTAATTTAGTCACATCAGAAAGCAACGCAGCCGGAGTTGTTCTTGAATCATAAGACAATGTAACTACTAATGATTGCTCTGAAGAAGTTGCATTATTTATCAACCAATACTCATTATTATCAATAAGACCTATAGTAGTTTGCTTGTCAGCATGAGGATAAGATGCGTTAGAATTCTCTAACATATACTCTCCAGTAATTTGTTCAGAAATTGTCGATGGCGCAGAAATAGCTGCAAAACGATAGTATTGTGATTTACCGATTGGATATTTAAACGCCTCATCTCCTACTTTTTTCACCTCACCTCTTACGTGGCTTCCATCAGCTGTATTGATATGAGTTGCTCCTTTAAGAAACACAAATGCTCCTCCAGCAGCTTTATCATTATAAACAATACCATTACTAAAATTCACAACTCCAGCATTTTGGATATCATTTGTTAAATGAAACGCATAATCTGACGCTTGTTTATTAAACAATACATCATAAAAATCACTTGGAGAAGCTCCTGATATTGTCTGAATCGTTTTATTTTTACCTTCAAACACTACATAACCTGTTGTAGCATTTGTTGTGTAAGAAAACAAACCCGCATTATCATAATCTCCATAAAAGTACATAGAGCCATCGTTGATAACATTACCTGTACTTTGATTTTGAAAATCAAAATACGTTGAAAAATCGGTCTTTGGCTTTACCGATATTTCTCCTAAATTTACTGTCTTAGGTTCTACTTGAGCACTAACTTGTAACCCAAAAAGCACTAAAAACAACGATTCGAATTTACATTTCATATTTTATTTTTTTACGAACTTTTTACACTAAGCAATAACCTTGCCATTTTTTAATTATTTAACATCTATTTTACTTTCTTTTTCAAATAATCAGCTAATCACTTGCTTATTAACTACATACAGCACTGTTTTTTCTTACATAAACAAATCAACCGCATCTATAGCATAAACACTAGAATCCTCTGTTATTTTCCATTCAAAACCTGTAAAAATCAAAAATTTATTTAGATACTCTGAATACCATTCAAATCCTTTTCTATCATTTTCCACCAACCATCCCATCAAAACATTGCGTTGCGCATCGGATAAATGAATCAAATCATAACTAAATTCTTTATCTAAATCCCTTATTTTCATAGATTTTACGTCAAAATTCTCTTTCTTAAATTCTCCAACAAAGATAATACTATTCGATATAACTTTTTAATTGTAAAAGAAAAAGTTTTAAACAGAATGTTATATGCTTAAAGATGTTCATTTTGTATGAACATCTTTAAAGTTTTTTTATTTTTCCTCTTGCTTTGTATTCGCATCCTGCTTTGGAGGTCTTGACAAAAGTGCTTTTCTTGAAACTTTAGGTTTCTTAGTTTTAGGATCTATACCCATATACTTCACCTCTATCACATCTCCTTCTTTCAGTACATCTGAAGGCTTTTCGATGCGTTTCCAATCGAATTCAGATACGTGCAATAATGAATCTTTCCCTGGAACAAATTCTACTACAGCTCCAAAATCTAACAATCTTGTAACCTTTACAGTATAAACTTCTCCTTCTATTGGTACAAATACTTGATTTTTGATAGAAGCAATAGCTTTATCCATACCTTCTTGAGAAACACCTAATATTTCAATTATACCAAAATCTCCCTCTTCGGTAATAACAATTGTAGTTTGTGTATCTGCTTGTAACGCTTGAATATTTTTTCCACCTGGCCCAATAACAGCCCCAATGAAATCTTTAGGAATTTCAAAAGTAACAATTTTAGGTGCGTGAGACTTCACACTCGTATTTGGCTTAGCGATTGTATCTGTCAACAATCCTAAAATATGCATTCTACCCTCACGAGCTTGTTCTAAGGCTTGCTCCATTATATCATAAGCCAACCCTTCAATTTTAATATCCATTTGACAAGCCGTGATTCCATCTTTTGTTCCTGTTACCTTAAAGTCCATATCTCCTAAATGGTCTTCATCTCCTAAGATATCAGACAATACTGCCCAACGACCTGTTTCACTATCTGAAATCAATCCCATAGCAATACCAGAAACCGGCTTTTCAATCTGAATACCAGCGTCCATTAACGCTAATGTTCCTGCACAAACCGTTGCCATAGACGAAGAACCGTTTGACTCTAATACATCAGATACCAAACGAATGATATACGGACAAGTATCAGGAATCATATTTTTCAACGCTCTTTGAGCTAAATTTCCGTGTCCGATTTCTCTACGAGATACTCCACGAATTGGTTTTGCTTCACCTGTTGAAAACGGAGGGAAATTATAATGTAAATAAAATCTTTCTTCTCCTTGCTCACTTGGCAAATCAATAACATTCGCTTCTCTTGAAGTACCTAAAGTTACTGTTGCCAAAGCTTGAGTCTCTCCACGTGTAAAGATTGACGATCCATGTGTTGATGGCAAATAATCTACTTCACACCAAATTGGACGTATTTCTGTAGTTTTTCGTCCATCAAGACGAATTCCTTTATCTAAAATAAGATTGCGAACTGCTTCTTTGTGTGTTTTAGAGAAATATCTCGAAATCAACTCTCCTTTTTCTTCCAAAAGCTCTTCTGAAAACTGAGCTAGCAACTCTTCTTTCACTGCCTCAATTTTTTCACTTCTTTCGTGTTTTGCACTTGGCTCTGTTGCTATAGCGTACAATTTATCATAAGAAAAAGAATGTACTTCCGCTTTCAACGTTTCATCTGAAACTTCCGGCTCGTATGTTCTATAAGTCAATTGCAACGCTGCTCTCAAACGCTCTTGCGCTTCAATTTGCGTAATAATCGCTTGATGAGCAAATTTAATCGCCTCTACCATTTCTTTTTCAGAAATCTCTTTCATCTCACCTTCCACCATACAAACAGAGTCTTTTGAAGCTCCAATCATCATATCGATATCTGATACGCTTAATTGCTCTCTTGTAGGATTAATAATCAACTTTCCATCTACACGAGCCACTCGAACTTCTGATATATAGTTGTAAAACGGAATATCAGATACCGCCAATGCCGCAGAAGCAGCCAATCCTGCTAACGCATCAGGCATTACTTGTTCGTCAAACGAAAGAAGCTGAATCATAATTTGTGTTTCCGCGTGATAATCATCTGGAAACAAAGGTCGTAAACAACGATCTACAAGACGCATTGTCAACACTTCTTGATCACTCGGTCTTGCTTCACGCTTAAAAAAACCTCCTGGAAAACGTCCCGCCGCAGAGAATTTCTCTCTATAATCAACTGTAAGCGGCAAGAAATCTACCCCCGGATTTGCTGTTTTTGCAGAAACTGCTGTTGCTAACAACATACAATCTCCCATTCGAACCACTACTGATCCGTCTGCTTGTTTGGCTAATTTGCCTGTTTCGATTAGGATTTTTCTTCCATCTCCTAAATCAATTGTTTCTTGGGTTACATTAGGAACCATACTTTCTTAATAATTTTTAATAATACAATGGGTGTGTTGTGTTGTTGTGTTATACCCAATGAAAAACTAGCTACAGAAAGCCTTTTCTATAACAAAAAAAAGAGGTACGAAGGCACCTCTTTCTAATTGATTATTTTCTAATATTCAATTCTTTGATAATCTCACGATATCTATTGATATCTTTATTTTTCAAATAATCTAACAATCTTCTTCTTTTACCTACCAACAATACTAACGAACGCTCAGTGTTGTAATCTTTACGATTTTTTTTCAAGTGCTCTGTTAAATGTGAAATACGGTGAGTAAATAAAGCGATTTGCCCTTCTGCAGAACCTGTGTTTTTAGCGTCTCCTCCGTGCTTTGCAAAGATTTCTGCTTTAATTTCTT
>JBHBEQ010000069.1:0-8968 GCA_041785575.1 Flavobacterium sp. | reverse complement strand
TTTTATTGAGCCGATGGAGGGACTCGAACCCACGACCTGCTGATTACAAATCAGCTGCTCTAGCCAGCTGAGCTACACCGGCATTTTTTGTTTTGCTTAGAGCCGATGGAGGGACTCGAACCCACGACCTGCTGATTACAAATCAGCTGCTCTAGCCAGCTGAGCTACACCGGCAAAACAAAAAATCTTAATAACTGAGCCGATGGAGGGACTCGAACCCACGACCTGCTGATTACAAATCAGCTGCTCTAGCCAGCTGAGCTACACCGGCGACTCATTTACGGGTGCAAATGTACTATATTTTTCTTATAAAACAAGAGTTTTTTTTATTTTTTTTGAATTATAAAGCGTTAATTTTTTCAACTAATTGTGTTGCAGTGTTTTCTAATTCTTTGTAAATTGCTTTAAAATGTGCTTTTTTATTTTCTACACCTTTTTGATTTACTTTTTTTAATAAATCATCAAATAAAGTAATTGCTTCTGCTATGATAGCGTTTGAGCTTTCTGTTGGTTTTCCAGTAGTGCTCATTTCCCAAATATAAACGGCATCAATGATGTCGCCTAATACGTAACGAATGTCTTTTTTAAGATTTCTTACATTTCCCATAATTGTAATGTTTAAATAAATTTATTATAACGCAAAGATACGTGATTTTTCGATGTTGAAATGAATAATTGTAAAAAAATACTGCGAATTATACTGATATTATTTCCCTTTATATCGAACAAAATTTCGAGGAGTTTCGTATAAAATTATTTCCAAATCGAGTGCTGTATCTAATCTTTTTCTAAGTTTATTCCAAATTACAAATGCGATGTGTTCAGCCGTAGGAATAAGTTCTTTAAATTCCTCTACATCTTTGTTTAGATTTTTGTGATCGAAAGGGATTTCAACTTCTTCATAGATAAGATTGCTGAGGTCTTTCATATCGATTACATAGCCGGTTTCTGGATTTACTTCACCGGTAACTTCAACGATTAATTCGTAGTTGTGACCGTGAAAATTAGGATTGTTGCATTTTCCAAAGATTGCCTCATTTTTTTCGTCTGTCCAATCTTTTCTATATAATCGATGAGCAGCGTTGAAATGTGCTTTTCTACATACTGTGATCCGCATGATTATTAAATTTGGTTGGTAATGTGATGATAGAATTTATCAAAAATGATCTTAAACCATTCGGTATATAATTCTGGATGTTTATTAATGTCATTTTTTACTTCTTCGGTAGACATCCATTTCCAATTTTCTACTTCCTCTTTGTTTATTTTAGGAGGATTGTTGTAATATCCTATCATTACGTGGTCAAATTCATGTTCTGTCAAACCATTGTCAAAAGGAGCTTTGTATATAAAAGAAAAAAGTTCTTTAAGTTCGGTACAAAATCCCATTTCTTCTTGTAGTCTGCGCTTTCCTGCTTCGATGTTGTTTTCTCCATCTCTTTGATGACTGCAACAAGTGTTTGTCCACAAAAGTGGTGAATGATATTTGTGTGCTGCTCGTTGTTGTAGCATCATTTCATTTTTGTCGTTAAAAACAAAAACAGAAAAAGCTCTGTGTAGTTTAGCTTCTTCGTGTGCTTGCATTTTTGGCATTAAGCCAATTGGATTGTCGTTTTCGTCGACAAGAATTACTTTTTCTTCCATTTATATGTTGTGATGTGCTATAAAATTAGTACAATTTTTCTTTTAAATATTTACCTGTGATGGATTTTTTATTTGTTGTAATTTCTTCTGGTGTTCCTATAGCGACAACTTCACCACCTTTTTCACCTCCTCCTGGACCTATGTCTATGATTTGATCTGCACATTTTATAAGGTCTAAATTGTGTTCGATTACAATGATAGAATGTCCTTTTTCTATGAGTGCTTCAAATGATAAGAGTAATTTTTTGATGTCGTGGAAATGTAAACCTGTTGTTGGTTCATCAAAAATAAATAGTGTTTTATCTTTGTTTTGTCCTTTTCCTAAAAATGTAGCAAGTTTTATGCGTTGTGCTTCTCCACCAGAAAGAGTAGATGAGCTCTGACCTAATTTTATGTATCCCAATCCCACAGCGGCTAGTGGCTCGAGTTTTTGTACTATTTTATTTTCATGGTGTTGTTTGAAAAACAAAATAGCTTCATCGATGGTCATATTTAGAACGTTATCAATGTTTTTGTCTTGAAATTGTACTTCTAAAATTTCTTTTTTGAAACGACGACCTTGGCAGGTTTCACATTCTAGATGGACATCTGCCATAAATTGCATTTCAATAGTTACACTACCTTCTCCCTTGCATATTTCACACCTTCCTCCGTCAACGTTGAAAGAAAAGTGTTTTGGTTGATAGTTTCTGAGTTTAGATAATTTCTGTTTTGAGAACAAATCTCTAATTTCATCGTATGCTTTTACGTAAGTAACTGGGTTTGAACGCGAACTTTTACCAATAGGATTTTGGTCAACATATTCAACGTGCTGAATGTGTGAATAGTTACCCGATATTTCACTGTATTGTCCAACTTTATCAGATGTTCCAGTTAGTTGTTTTTGTAAAATAGGGTAGAGTATTTTTTTTACAATAGTACTTTTTCCACTTCCTGAAACTCCTGTGATTACAGTAAGACAGTCTAAAGGAAATCGAACATCGATATTTTTTAGATTGTTTTCTCTAAGTCCTTTTATTTCTATGAAATGTTTATAATTTCTTCTTGTTTTAGGAACTTCTATTTGTAGCTTTCCACTGAGGTATTGAGCGGTGAGAGAATTACTTTTTAATATTTCTTTAAAAGTACCTTGAGCAACTAGCTCACCTCCAAGATATCCAGCTTCTGGTCCGATGTCGATGATTTGATCGGCTGCTTTCATTACATCTTCGTCGTGTTCTACTACGATTACTGTATTTCCAAGGTTTTTTAAACTTTGTAATACTTTTATCAATTGTGCGGAATCTTTTGGATGTAAGCCTATACTTGGTTCGTCTAAAATATACATCGATCCTACAAGACTACTTCCAAGAGAAGTAGCTAAGTTGATACGTTGAGATTCTCCACCAGAAAGTGTAGCGGAAGCACGATTTAGTGTAAGATACCCTAAACCTACTTCGGTAAGAAAACGCAAACGATTGTTTATTTCAATTAGGAGTCTTTTTGCGACTGTTTTTTCGTAGTCGCTAAGTGACAAATTGTTGAAAAAAGGTACAAGATCTACAATGGGTAAATCTATGATATCGGCAATAGATTTGTTGTTGATTTTTACGTAATTAGATTCTTTTCTAAGTCTTTTTCCGCTACAATCAGGGCATTTTGTTTTTCCTCGATAACGAGAAAGTAGTATTCTGTTTTGTATTTTGTAATTTTTTTCTTCGAGTTCTTTAAAAAAGTCATTTAATCCAACAAAGTGTTTATTCCCTTTCCAAAGAAGTTGTTTTTCTGCTTCGGATAATTGAAAATAAGGTCTGTGGATAGGAAAATCAAACAAATGAGCATTTTTTATCAGCTCGTCTTTAAACCAGCTCATACTTTCTCCACGCCAAGGATAAATGGCATTTTCGTATATAGATAGCGAAGTGTTAGGAACAACCAAATCTTCATCTATACCTATAATATTTCCGTAACCATCACAACTAGGGCAGGCTCCGTAAGGATTGTTGAAACTGAACAGATGGTTGTTTGGTTCGATGAAAGATATGCCGTCTAATTCAAATTTATTGCTAAATTCGAATCGTTGATTGGTATCCATTGATTGTAAGATGCACATACCTTTCCCTTCGTAAAATGCTGTTTGGACTGCATCTGCTAAACGATTGTAAAAATCTTCTTCATTTCTTATTATAATTCGGTCAACAATAAGGAATAAAGCGTCATTTTGATTTATTTCGTTGTTTTGTTGTTCTAGAAAATCATCGATTCGATACATTTCTCCTTTGATTAAAACACGAGCGTAACCTTGTTCAAGTAAAAGTTTGAGATGATCTTTAGCACTTTTGTTTGGGTGTAATTCGATAGGAGTGAGTAAAAGCCATTTGCTTTGTTCTTCTAATGATTTTACACAGTCAATTACATCTGTGATTGTGTGTTTTTTCACTTCTTTTCCTGAAATAGGAGAGAAGGTTTTTCCAATTCGTGCATAGAGTAATTTGAGATAATCGTAAATTTCAGTTGATGTACCTACGGTAGATCTAGCATTTACGGTGTTTACCTTTTGTTCTATAGCTATTGCAGGAGCAATACCTTTGATGTATTCTACTTTTGGTTTGTCTATTCTTCCTAAAAATTGACGTGCATACGAAGATAAGCTTTCTACATATCTCCTTTGCCCTTCTGCATAAAGAGTATCAAAAGCTAAGGATGATTTTCCTGACCCGGAAAGTCCGGTAATCACAACTAGTTTATTTCTCGGAATTACCACATCTATATTTTTTAGGTTGTGTAGATGAGCTCCTTTAATAATTATGTTCTCTTTAGGGCTTATTTCAGAAAGATTCGTTTTTTTCATTAGAATGTTTATGTAAAAAATACTTCCGTATAGTGGAGTAAAATCCTACAAATTTACTAATATTTTCTTCTAAAAAGAAATTATGATTATTAAGAGATAGTAAAATTTAGATGTTAGGATTTGTTGTGAAAAACGATTTTGAATTAAGAACCAATAGCAATCTGTGCTTAGTGAATGGCGCAACATGTAGAGTGTTTTGTGTGAAGATAAATTATTAGAAAGGGAATAAATAAAGAAGCTGCCTGAATGTTTCGGACAGCTTCTTCTTTTAATTCTTAAAAATATACACTATAAGTTAGGTTAAATAAGTGGTTTTTTCTGTCAATTGTAGCTGTTCTATCCAGTCCGCTACTGATTGGTTTTAAAAGATTTGTTTGTTCCGTAAAGCTATAAGCAAAATCTAGACGCTTGTTGTTGAAGGCAAATCCAAGTCCGCAAGAAATGGATTGTATATCTCCGTATAATCCGTTTTTATACGGACTTTCAACAAATCTATAACCTCCTCTTAAACTTACTTGTTTGATGCGATATTCACCTCCAATTCTAAAATCGTTTGAAGCTTTCATAGAATCTTTGTAGAATTGATTAATCATACCATAAGAATCAAAATCATCTTTATATTTTATTCCAGCATAATTCATTCTTGAGTAGTCAATACTGATTAATCCTTTTTTTCCAAAAATATATGCCAAACTTCCTCTTAATGTGCTAGGAGTTTTCAAACAATAATCGTTGTAGAGTGTGGTGACATTAGGAGAAAAATTACCATTCGTAACAACTCCATTTTCACTTCTTGTAGAATATAATTCTTGGGTAAATTCATCGTTGAGACGGTTCCAAGTTGGGGATTTATAAGAGGCACCAATACGCAAATTTTCGTTTACTTTGTAAAGTGCTCCAATGTCAAATGAAAAGCCTCTACCGTATGTATAAGTTGTGTTGTTGAAAAGAAATTCGTGAACACCATTTGCTGTAAGGTTTGTTCCATTTGCTACTTCATGTATTTCTGTTTGTTTCAGATAGTCTACAAAGCTTAAATTTAAGTTAGCACCTACAAAAAGTTTATTGTTAAAATCAAAGGCAAAATTTGTATGGAGCTTTTGAGTTCTATTTTCAGTATAGTTTAAAACATTTTGTGTGTATGAAGTTCCTGAAACCATATTGCTTACATAACCACCGTTGCCATCTTGATTTAGGATATATGATTGATACCCTAAAAGTGCTTGTTGAGAAGCAAAACCAAAAGCGGTGCTGTTTAGGTATGCATATACATCACCAATACTTTCGTTGCTGTTTAAAGACGTATTTGCATAAGGAACACTACTTCCGTTATAGCCTGTATTGGCATAATTTAAAAAATAATTTGAAGCAGATTCACTGCTATCACCACTAAAAGATTGTGTGTTGATTGAACTTTTACTATCTAACAAAAATCCTAGTGTTGCTTTTTTTAAACTTTGATTTTTGTCGTTGTTAAAAACGAAAACTACGCCCAGTTCTCCAGCATTAAAATCATTGTCTTTACTAGATTTTTTAGTATTCTGATAATCGGAGTTGTTTTTATTAGCTACAAAATTTCCTGTAATAGTAGCAACAGAAAAATAATTAATAGCACTACCAGCAGGGTTGATTTTTATACTTGAAACATCTCCACCTAATGCACCAAAAGCACCTCCCATTGCGTTAAATCGAGCTGTACCATTTAATGTAAACGGATTGGAAATTTGTACAGCATCTGTTGGGTCAAATTCTTGTGCTTTGAGATTATATATGCTGCATAATATACTTAGAGTAATTAATGTTTTTTTCATAATAAATACAAAATTATTAATAATTATCTTCTACCGCCTCCACTGCTAACACCTCTTGATGAACCTCCGTTAAATCCTCTAGATCCACCAATAGACATAGACGAGTTGTTGTAGCTTCTACTGTTACTTGAATTGAAGTTTCTATTTCCTTCGTTTCTGTTTATGGTAGGAGTGTTGTTGAGATTTCTATTGATGCTGGTTCTGTTATTAGACAAAGTGCTAGTTCTGCTTATTTCACTAATAGGTTGTGAAATAGTTCGTCTAGGAGTAACGCGAGTATTGGAATTTCTTAAATTTTGTGTAAATCCGGTGTATCTACTAGTGTTTCTAGAAGAAGCAGGTATTACTGTTCTGTTAAATCTAGAATTGTTACTATATGAGTAATTGTTTTGATTTCCATAGTAAGGGTAACCCCAGCCATAAAAGTTGTTAAATCCCCAACCGTAAGGGTAGCCCCAACCATAAAAGGAGTTGAATCCCCAACCGTAAGGGTAACCCCAGCCATAAAAGGAATTGAATCCCCAACTATATGGATATCCCCAACCCCACATGCCAAAGCTAGGAGTATAATAAACAATATTCTCGCTAGTGTTGTCTCCCCAAGAGCCATAGTGTTCTCCGTTGTTATACGATGAGTAATTGTCAATGTCTGTGAAATATGTATCACTATCTTGCTTTAAATCTTTAAAATATTGGGTATAATATTTTCCGTGGTGGTATGTGTCGTTTACAAATACAGGATCTGAATTGTAAATACCATCGGTATCGTAGTAAGGTTTTGAAATATTACAAGATACTATACTAAACAATGTTGCTCCTAATAGAGAAAGGTGGAGCTTTTTACGTGAAAAAATAAAATTATAAAGCATGGGACGTTTTTTTGTTGTTAGACATTGTAAAATTAACTACTTTTGTAGATGAATTTGTTAAAAAAAATAAAACAAAATTTGTACCAAAATTAATAAAAAAATGAGTAAAAGTATCACAACTAGGGAAGAAGATTATTCAAAATGGTATAACGAACTAGTGGTTAAGGCTGATTTAGCTGAAAATTCGGGAGTAAGAGGGTGTATGGTAATCAAGCCTTATGGGTATGCGATTTGGGAAAAACTTCAAGTAGAAATAGATAGAAGATTTAAAGAAACAGGACATCAAAATGCTTATTTTCCTTTATTTGTGCCGAAGAGTTTGTTTGAAGCGGAGGAAAAAAATGCAGAAGGTTTTGCAAAAGAATGTGCAGTGGTAACTCATTATCGCTTAAAAAATGATCCGGAAAACAAAGGTAAATTGATTGTAGATCCAGAGGCGAAATTAGAAGAAGAATTGGTTGTTAGACCAACATCTGAAGCTATTATTTGGAGTACGTATAAAGGATGGATTCAATCATATAGAGATTTACCTATTCTAATAAATCAATGGGCAAACGTAGTTAGATGGGAAATGCGTACGCGTTTGTTTTTGCGTACAGCTGAATTTTTGTGGCAAGAAGGACACACGGCTCACGCAACAAAGGAAGAGGCGTTGGCCGAAGCGGTACAAATGCAAGGTGTGTATGAAGAAGTGGTACAAAATATAATGGCTATACCTGTAATTAAAGGGTTTAAATCAGATTCAGAGCGTTTTGCAGGAGCAGATGAAACCTATACTATCGAAGCATTGATGCAAGATGGAAAAGCTTTACAGGCTGGTACATCGCACTTTTTAGGGCAAAATTTTGCAAAGGCATTTGATGTGAAGTTCGTAAATAACGAAGGAAAACAAGATTATGTTTGGGCTACATCTTGGGGTGTTTCTACCCGTTTGATGGGAGCGCTTATTATGACACACTCTGATGATAGTGGATTGGTGTTGCCTCCAAAATTAGCTCCTATTCAAGTAGTAGTTGTGCCAATCTATAAAACAGATGAAGAGAAAAAACAGATAGATGCATATTATGATGAATTAGCTGCAGAGTTGAAAAAAATAGGTATATCTATTAAATACGATGATAGAGATACCCAGCGTCCAGGGTTTAAATTTGCAGAATGGGAATTGAAGGGAGTTCCTGTGCGTTTGGCTATAGGAGCCAGAGATATGCAAAACAAAACAGTAGAAATTGCACGAAGAGATTTACAAACTAAAGAGGTGGTTTCACAAGAAGGATTAGCATCAACTATTTCAAATTTGTTGGATGAGATTCAGACTAACTTGTATCAAAAAGCATTGAAATTCCGTGACGAACATATTACTGAGGTAAATGATTTTGAGGAATTTAAAAAAGTGTTGGAAGAAAAAGGAGGTTTCTTGTCTGCACATTGGGATGGGACTGAAGAAACAGAAGAACAAATAAAAGAACTTACTAAAGCAACTATCCGATGCATACCTTTGGATGCAAAAGAAGAAGATGGTGTTTGTGTATTTTCTGGAAAACCTTCTAAAAGACGCGTATTGTTTGCAAAAGCATATTAATTGTAATCAACAGAGGATTTTAGAAAGTGCTTAGAGCATTGCAATAAAGGTAAAAGGATGTGTAATTTTGAAATATTTTTAAAAAAGTATTTGCTAGATTAAAATATATTTATACCTTTGCAATCGCAAATGAAAAATGCTCCGTTCGTCTAGGGGTTAGGACGCCAGGTTTTCATCCTGGTAACAGGGGTTCGATTCCCCTACGGAGTACAATAAGGTTTCGTATTTTATCCTT
>JBHBEQ010000068.1:0-10975 GCA_041785575.1 Flavobacterium sp. | reverse complement strand
TAAATTAGTTCCAGTAGAAGAAAATACTGAAATACTATCTATTTCGGGGTTTATTGCAAAGCCAGAGTACGCAAAAAAAACAAGAGGAGAGCAGTTTTTTTTTGTTAATGATCGCTTTGTAAAGAGTAGTTATTTACACCACGCCGTTTCATCTGCTTTTGAAGGATTGTTGAAAGAAGGTGTTCATCCGAGTTATTTTTTATATCTCACGTTACCACCGCAATCAATTGATATTAATATCCATCCCACAAAAACAGAAGTTAAGTTTGACGATGAACAAGCGTTATACGCCATACTTCGTGCTACTGTAAAACACAGTTTAGGGCAATTTCAAGTAGTACCTTCTCTCGATTTTCAAGCAGATATTACCTTAGATGTCCCGTATAAACTCAATGGTACAGAGTCTGTAACTCCGACAATTTCTGTTGATGCTAATTTTAATCCGTTTAACGACGAACCTTCAGAAACATTTCAATCTAAGGTTTTAGGAAATTCTCATTTTGAAAAATCTGCTAAAGATTTTGGTAAAACTTCTCCATCAAATACGGTTTTTAATTCGCGTAATCACGTGTCTCCAAAATGGGAAACATTGTATGCAGAATTGCCAAATAGCACAGATAAAATTCTATCTGCTAATCATTTGATAGAACAAGATTTTCAATCTGTTGCCTTGTTTGAAAATCAGCATCAAGATGTTGTACAGAGCAAATCTTTCCAGATTCACAAGAAGTATATAGTATGTCCGATAAAAACAGGAATGGTTGTTATTGAACAAAGACGTGCACATCAACGTATTTTGTATGAAAATTACCTCAATCGTTTTAATCAAAATTACAATCCAAGTCAACAGCTATTGTTTCCTCTTCGATTGTATTATTCTGCATACGAATTAGAAATGCTTTCGCAATTGCAGGATTATTTAGAAAAGATAGGAGTGAACATTACAGAATTTTCAGATGATAAGATTGTAGTGTCTGGTATTCCTGTAGGAATGAATGAAAGTGAAGTATCTATGGTTATAGATGATTTACTTTCTGATTGGCAAAGCGATATTCCAAAAGAAGAAGAACATATAAGAGACAGAATGGCAAAATCTTTTGCTCAGAGTTTGGCAGTGAAAACAGGAACAATACTTTCAGAAAAAGAACAAGAAGATTTGATGAATCGTTTGTTTGCTTGTAAAACACCTAATGTTTCTCCTTTTCAAAAACCAACATATATAACGATGAGTTTGGAAGAATTAGATAAAAAATTTATGATATGATACAATACAATACAATACAACTAACACCTATAGTAAAGCAATTGATAATTGTCAATGTAATCTTTTTTGTGGCATCGCTTTTTACTCCAGCTATGACAGAATATTTAGCGTTGTATTATGTAGAAAACCCTAATTTTAAAATTTGGCAAATAGTGAGCCATATGTTTATGCACGGCAGTTGGATGCATTTGTTTTTCAATATGTTTGCATTGTATACGTTTGGATCAACTTTAGAACACTATTGGGGTAGTTATCGTTTTTTGACGTATTATATCATTTTTGGATTAGGTGCAGGAGTGCTACAACTTTTAGTGAAATATTATTTGTTTCAAGATAGTTTGGCTATATTGGTTGAGCACGGATTTTCCGTAAATGAAGTGTATCAAACCTTGGCAAACGAGCATTATGTATTGGAATGGGAAAAGGTATTGTCATCGGAACAACTTCAGAATCTTATGTTGGGCAGCTATTTCGGTAGTATGATTGGTGCTTCAGGAGCAATCTATGGCTTATTAGCTGCATTTGCCTACATGTTTCCAAATGCTGGATTAGGATTGATTTTTATACCTGTACCTATTCCTGCAAAATATTTTGTTCCACTTATTTTAGCATTTGATTTGTATGCAGGATTAAATGGAGGTTCTATTTTTGGTTCATCAACAGGAATTGCTCATTTCGCACATTTAGGAGGTGCTATAACAGGTCTAGTGGTGGTTTATTTATGGAAGAGAAGCCAAATAAATAAACATAGATGGAATTAAGAATATGCAAAAATCTGTTTTTAGTTTAAAATTAAAATTCAAAAATTTTGGTGTAATAGAATATATCATCTTTTGGAATATTCTATTAGGAGTTTTGTTTGGACTAGTTTACTTGTTTTCAGAAGATGTAGGAAAGCAAATACTATTGCAAATTGCTTTACATTCCGATAAGAACACTTTGCTTAAGCAACCTTGGGGGATTTTTACATATAGTTTTTTTCATTCTGGATTCTTGCATTTAATGTTTAATATGTTGATGCTGTACTATGTGGCTCAATTTTTTAAAACCTTTTTTATAGATAAACAATTACTTGCATTGTATCTTTCGGCAGGGATTTTTTCAGGTTTGTTTTATCTATCGTATTCATTTCTATTTGGAAGTCAAACATATATAGTAGGTGCTTCAGGTGCGATTATGGCTATTCTTTTTGCAGTGATTGCAATGGCGCCAAAAATGCAAGTTTATTTATTAGGGATAATAAGATTGCCTATTTGGCTAATAGGAGTATTTGTGTTGTTGCTAGATATTGCACAGATGCAAAATAACATAGGAGGGAAAGTAGCACATATAGGAGGAGTAGTATTCGGTTTTATATATGTTTTTCTTCTCAAAAGAGGTGTTGATATATTGAGTTGGCTGTATAAATGGTTACCTATTTCGTCAACTGAAAATGTGTGGAATGCTAAACAAAAAAATAAAAAGAAAAAAGCAACATATAAGAAAGCGACAAACGAAACGGAAGAACGCATCAATTTTATTTTAGATAAAATTCGGAAAAGTGGATACGATAGCTTGTCGGAAGAAGAGAAGCAATTTCTTTTTAAACAATAGTTAAATGGATAAAAGATGAAAAGATTGTCTATATTCAATAAAATAGTGTATATAGCAAATATATTGTCGGCAATATTGACATTGTTAGGGTATATACTGCCTTATTTGGCACCGAAATTATTTCCAATTTTGTCGGTGCTTACATTAATGTTGCCTTCATTGCTGGTACTTAATCTTATTTTTATCATCTATTGGGTGATGCAATTTCGAAGACAATTTATACTTTCATTGGTAGTTTTTGGAATTGGATATACGTTTTTTGCAAAATTTTATCGCTTTAAAGAAAAAGTAGAACCTAAAGAGGAGCAAGATTTTACAGTTTTGAGTTATAATGTTCGCTTATTTAATCTTTTTGAATGGATAAAAAATGAAAATGTTCCAGAAAACATCAAGCGATTTGTCGAACAAAATAATCCAGATGTTATTTGTTTTCAAGAATATTCAAAATCTGCAAAATACGAATTTGACGATTATAAATTTCGTCACATTGTCATGCATGGAAATAAAATTAAAACCGGGCAAGCAATCTTTTCAAAATATCGCATTATCGATCAAGGAGAAATTTTATTGCCTCAATCCGATAACAATGTAGTGTATGCAGATATAGTAAAAGAAAACGATACAATAAGAGTTTATAGTATACATTTACAATCGATTAGTATCAGTCCGGATATCAATGAAAAATTAGACGAAGGTAAATCCATAAAAATTTTTAATCGCATAAGTAAAGCGTTTACAACACAGCAATTGCAGTCAGAACTTATTAAAAATCACATGGATGATTTCAAAGGTCGAAAAATCATTTGTGGAGATATGAATAATTCGGCTTTTTCGTATGTGTATCAGAATATTATTGGAGATATGAAAGATGCATTCATAGAAGCAGGACGAGGTTTTGGAACTACGTACAACTATAAGTATTATCCAGCGCGTATCGATTATATTTTGGTAGATAAAGATATTAAGGTAAAAGAATTTACTACTTTTTCTGACTTTTCAAATTCCGATCATTTTCCGATCATGGCACGCTTGAAGATAGAAAAATAAAAAGTGCTTTGTGAAAATCTCGCAAAGCACTTTTGGATATTTGATAAATTATTTTACAAAATGGATTAGCTGGGTGTATAATTTTTCCATAGGTAATCCCACAACATTAGTATACGACCCATTTATTTTTTCGATACCTACAAGCCCTATCCAATCTTGAATACCATAAGCACCAGCTTTGTCTAGAGGTTTATAATGTTCAATGTAAAAGCGAATTTCATCTTCACTTAACTCCCGAAAAAAAACTTTTGTTGTATCGTGGAATACTATTTTCTTATTGTTTGATTTAAGACATACTGCACTTATTACTTCGTGATGTCTGCCTGATAGCAAGGATAATATTTTCACGGCATCTTCGGCATCTGTCGGCTTTCCTATAGCTTGGTTGCCTAAGAAAACCATAGTGTCACAAGTGATAATTATTTCGTTTTCTTCGAGGTTGTTAAAACTATCTGCTTTCAGCATAGCAATGTGCTTTACAATTTCTTCCTTTTCAAGTTTCTCAGGATATGTTTCTTCAATATCTGGTGATTTTACTGAAAAAGCAATCCCTAAATCAGACAAGAATTGTTTTCTTCTGGGAGAGTTAGAAGCAAGGCAAATATAATAATTTTTGAGTTTGTCTTGAAGCATATTTTTCAAAATTAATCCAACTTAGCGTCGAAGTGTTCTTTCCATTTGTTTTGCACTTTCATTACTTGTTCTATCACATCTCTTACAGCGCCTTCACCACCTTTGATGTGTGATATATACGAACAAAGTTGTTTTATTTCAGGAGCAGCGTCTTGAGGGCAACAAGGTAATCCGCAAAGTTGCATTGGTTCGAAATCAGGAATGTCATCACCCATATATAGAATTTGATTTTTGTCTAAGTGATGTTGTGCTATATACTGTTCGTATATTTCTTTTTTATTAGAAATTCCTAAAAAGATATCTTTGATTCCTAAATTTTCTAATCGAATACGCACGCCTTCATTGCTACCGCCTGAAATTATACAAACGTTGTATCCGTTTTCAATTGCTGTTTTAAGTGCATATCCATCGCGTATGTTCATTACTCTCAAAAGTTCTCCTTGTGGTGTAATGTGAATCATACCATTTGTTAATACACCATCAACATCAAAGATAAATGTAGTGATGGTATTCATTAGTTCTTTATAACTTTTTGCCATTATTTTTTTTGTATTGAATTTGTTAGTAATGCGTATATTTTTTTTGTAGTACTATCTGAAATTAGTTCTAAATGTTTTTCAATTGTTTGTGTATCCTTTCGAATAGCTGGTCCTGTTTGAGCTTCTCTTGGTGATAAGCTCTTGATTTTCTCTGCAGTTTCCAAAATCAAAGTTTGCAATATTTCAAAAGGGATTTGATTTTTTTTGCAAATATCTTCTCCTAAAGCGTATAGATGGTTTGTGAAATTACAAACAAATACAGCAGATAGGTGAAGTTGTTTGCGTTGTTCTTCAGATATTTTGTAGATGTTGTCAGACAGTTTACTTGCAAAATTTTGAACTGTTGCAAAATCTTTTTCAAATTCTGTTTCTAAGCAGAGGGGGATTTTGCTAAAATCAAGATTTCTTTTCGTTTTAGAAAACGTTTGTAAAGGGTATAAAACACCGCGTTTGTTTTTGTTGTCTATTTTTTCAAATGAAGTAGTTCCTGATGTGTGAACGACTAATTGATTGGAATATGGTATTTGTTGAGAAACTTCTTCAATAGAGGAATCACTAACGGTTAGTATAGTGATATCAGCAGGATGAAGACTTGAAATATCATTTGTGATAGGGAGGTGGAAGTCAAATAATTGTTGAAATGCCTTTGGGTTTCTAGCGTAAATTTTTTGTATACGTACGGATTTTATGTTTACTAAATGCTGAACCAAGTGAAAAGCTACATTTCCACTTCCAATGATATTTACAGTAGTAGTGTGCATAATTTATAATATAGTAGCAAATATAGCGAGAATTGAGTAGAAAGTCAATAAAAATAAAAAAAACCGTCCTCAAAGAGGACGGTTTGTGATCCAGTTAGGATTCGAACCTAAGACCTACTGCTTAGAAGGCAGTTGCTCTATCCAGCTGAGCTACTGGACCTAACCATAAACTATGTGTTTATTTTTGTCGGGGTGGCAGGATTCGAACCTGCGACCTCCTGGTCCCAAACCAGGCGCGATAACCGGGCTACGCTACACCCCGAAAAGGTCATCTTTTATGCGGAGAGACAGGGACTCGAACCCTGGCATCGGTTACCCGATGACAGATTAGCAATCTGCTCCGTTACCACTCCGGCACCTCTCCAAGCATCAGCGAAAGTGTTTACTTTTACTTTTGCGATTGCAAATGTATAACAGTTTTTTTATTCTCACAAATATTTTTTTGTATTTTTTTTATTTATTGTTTAAAGTATTTGGTAATCAGTAGTGTATATGTTGAAAAAAAATATTTTGTATAGAGAAATGTTTATCGAATAATTCAAAAATTGTTTGAAAATAATTACTTGTAGTATTGTTTAAAAAGTAATATATTCGCATTTTAAACAAATTAATATAGATATGAGTAAAAAAGTAGTTATAGTATCAGCAGCCAGAACACCAATCGGTAGTTTTATGGGAGGTTTATCTACAGTACCAGCAACAAAATTGGGAGCAGTAGCTGTAAAAGGAGCATTGGATAAAATCAATCTTAATCCTGAATTGGTAGAAGAAATTATCATGGGGCAAGTGGTGCAAGCTGGAGCAGGTCAAGCTCCTGCAAGACAAGTGGCTCTAGGGGCAGGATTGTCTCAAAATACACCGTCAACTACTGTAAACAAAGTTTGTGCATCTGGTATGAAAGCTGTGATGCAGGCTGCTCAAGCAATTTCAAATGGAGATGCAGATATCATAGTAGCAGGAGGGATGGAGAATATGTCGATGATTCCTCATTATGGTCACTTGAGAAATGGAAGTAAATTCGGTCCAGCAACTTTCGAAGATGGTATGCAAAAAGACGGATTAGTTGATGCTTATGACAAACAGGCAATGGGAGTATTTGCAGATTTGTGTGCAAGCGAACACAATATTTCAAGAGAAGAGCAAGATAATTTTGCAATAGCTTCTTATAAAAAATCTGCTGCTGCTTGGGAAGCAGGGAAATTTAATAATGAAGTAGTTCCTGTAGAAATTCCTCAACGCAAAGGTGAACCTATCGTTATTGCAAAAGATGAAGAGTTTACAAACGTAAAATTAGAAAAAATACCTGCGTTGAATGCAGTATTTACTAAAGATGGTACGGTAACTGCAGCAAACGCCTCTACAATCAACGATGGTGCTGCAGCACTAATCTTGATGAGTGAAGAAAAAGCAAATGAATTAGGAATTAAACCTTTAGCTTATATTAAAGGATTTGCTGATGCTGCACAAGATCCGAAATGGTTTACTACAGCTCCAGCTAAAGCATTGCCAAAAGCATTGAATAAGGCAGGAGTATCAATCGATCAAATCGACTTTTTTGAATTTAACGAAGCTTTCTCTGTAGTAGGTATCGCAAACACTAAACTGTTAAACATCGACGAAAATAAAGTTAACGTAAACGGAGGTGCGGTTTCTTTAGGACACCCCCTAGGATGCTCTGGAGCTAGAATCATTGTAACATTAATCAATGTTTTGGAACAAAACAACGGAAAACTAGGTGTTGCTGCTATTTGTAATGGTGGTGGTGGTGCTTCTGCAATTGTAATTGAAAGAGCTTAAAATTACTAGTTTTCCCTATAAAGTTTGATAAAAAATAGCCTACTTGTATTTTTGTGCAAGTAGGCTTTATACAAATTGTAACGAATTAATATATTGAAATGTTTGGAATTTGTCACCTAGCTATTGTATCTCTAAGAGCCGAACCTTCTGATAAGAGCGAACTTGTAAGTCAAGTATTGTTTGGAGAAACTATGAGAATTATTGAACAAACCGAAAAATGGTCTAAAATCGAACTTCTTAATGACCAATACCAGGGATGGATCGATAATAAACAATACCAAATCATTTCGTATAACGACTTGGAAAAGCTACAAGCATTGCCAAAAAAACTAAATGGCGATCTCATAGATTACATCACTAATGATCAACATTTTTTACAACCAATTCCGCTAGGAAGTGAATTGTCTTTTTTAGAAATTCCAGAAATAAACATAAACAACTTTGCATTCGAAGGCACCGTTCTTTCTAAACAAGAAAAAAAAGAAAACTTCTTGAAAATAGCCTTTATGTATCTCAATGCTCCATATCTCTGGGGAGGCAAAACACCTTTCGGAATAGATTGCTCTGGATTTACCCAAATGGTTTACAAACTCAATGGCTATCAAATTCCAAGAGATGCTTCTCAACAAGCATTGATAGGTGCTCCATTGAGCTTTATCGAAGAGAGTGAAATAGGAGATTTAGCCTTTTTTGACAACGAAGAAGGACGTATCATTCACGTAGGTATTATCATGAAAGACAATTACATCATTCACGCACACGGAAAAGTACGAATTGACCGACTCGACCATTTAGGAATATTAAATACCGACACAGGTAGACATACACACAAACTTCGCGTGATTAAAAAAATCATTTAGTACCTATTCCTCCCATTTTGTAGAATGTCGTATCTTTGTGCAAATTTTATGGATATGACAACATTTGAGCATTTTAATCTTTCTAAATCTCTAAACAAAGCAATAGACGATTTAGGTTTTACTTCACCAACCCCAATCCAAGAAAAAACGTTTAACGTGATTATGTCGGGGAGAGACGTAATGGGAATTGCTCAAACAGGTACAGGAAAAACGTTCGCATATCTGCTTCCTATACTCAAACAATGGAAATTTTCTACGTCCTACAATCCTAAAGTATTAATCCTTGTGCCAACGAGAGAACTCGTAGTGCAAGTTGTAGAAGAAGTAGAAAAACTCACCAAATACATGTCTGTGCGTACCGTAGGCGTATACGGAGGTGTAAATATCAATAGCCAGAGAAATCTCGTATCGGTAGGAGTAGATATCTTAGTTGGCACACCCGGACGCACAATGGACTTAGTCCTTGACAACGATTTGAGATTAGACGAACTGCAAAAACTAGTAATAGACGAATTTGATGAAATACTAAACCTAGGTTTTCGACACCAACTAACCTCTATTTTGTCGATGATTAAAGGAAAAAGACAAAACATCCTCTTTTCTGCAACAATGACCGAAGAAGTAGACGAGATTTTGGAAGAATTTTTTGATTATCCAGAAGAAATCACTCTAGCACCTTCAGGAACTCCTATCGAAAAAATAAAACAATACGGATACCACACACCTAATTTCCTCACTAAAATAAACATTCTTAAAGATCTATTACACAAAGACGAAACCATGACAAGGCTTCTTGTTTTCGTAAACAATAAGCGCATTGCAGACTACGTGCTCGATACTTTAGAAGAAGATTTTCCAGGACAATTTGGCGTGATACACTCCAATAAAACACAAAACTATCGTCTAAACACCATGCAATTATTCAAAAATGGTGAAATTCGAGGTATCGTAACCACCGATATCATGGCAAGAGGTTTAGATATTTCAGATGTTACACATGTCATAAATCTACAGTTTAGCGAATTACCCGAACAATACATCCACCGTATTGGACGTACAGGACGTGCAGAAAAAGAAGGTATTGCAATAAGTCTTATCGATCCAAAAGAAGAAGAAAAACAATTTGCAGCAGAAGTTTTGATGGAAAGAGAATTGGAAATATTGCCAATTCCTGACGGGGTAAAAATCGAAGAAAGACGACTCGAATTTGAAAAAACACATGTAAAGCTAAAAATCTCTACAAACAAACAAAAAAAGGTAGAAAGAGGTGAGGCTTTTCATGAGAAAAAAGAAAAAAATAAAAAAGTAAATCTCGGTGGGCCTGGAAAAAGAAACCCTAAAAAAAATGCTCCGAGAAATCGTGCTGTGGAAAGAAAACGCGCAGCTAAAAAACGAAAATAAATCCAACCAATCTCTAAAATCTTTTCGACCTTTTATTGCAATTTAGAAAGTACCCCTAACGGGTCAGGCAGAAATGCGTTTGCAAGTTTCGTCAAAAGCAATGTTTAGTTGCTATTTTCTAACTTTTGCTCCGCTTTAGCACCGCAAAAGGATGCTGCTTCCATCCTTCACGCATTGCTCTGTCATAAAACACATACGGGCGTATTGCATACGCCCAAAAAAAACTAAATGGCATACGCTTAATTTTTTTCAGATTTCTTACAAAAGAAACTCATTGGTTAAGTTCTTACTTGAGTTTCCGTTTTTTTATAATAATCTAATAGAAACGGAATACGGAAAGTACTTATTTTTATGAGATAAAGGTCTGTGTTGTGTGTAAAGCTTTTTCAGAAGTAGTATAATAAATTCCAAAAAGACGAGATTTCTTGATTTTAATTGTAATGAAATTTTACTAATTCTTTGGTAGATAGTTTATTTACTTTTTAAAACTAATTTTAAAAGATCATATCACAATTGTCTATTTTCTGTTGGGTAGATGTTTATTTATTAAACAAAGATTGTTTTTTAAATACAAAAAAGTGAGCAAGATTGCTCACTTTTGAAATTATAAAGATTATTTTGTGTTGCCTCTGGTGAAGGAGTGTCATTATCTTAAGAATAACTGTTCCTGCTACCCAAATGAGAGTAATAAACATTGCTACAAGTTTTGTATCAATAAATTTATCTTGAACAGAAATGTAAACATTCTAAAATTTCCTATCATTTAAGATGCACAATGGATATTCTATTCATAAGATTCTCCCCTCCGTATAGCTAACTTATAAGACGGATTTTTTTACATCTTTTATGATGATTTCAAAAAATCCCTACACCTGAGAGAGACTTATACCCCTTATTGGTACTGATAATAAGTTTCTCCTTCGCTACTTATCCCCCAGTTTTTCACCGTTAGTACGCCAGCTGTCTTCATTGATTCTAAACCTACAGTTAGCCATACTTTATAGTACTTCCCTTTTTTGAATGTTTCTTGTAAGCGTTCTGAATAGGAAGGTGTCATCCCAACTCTATGATACTGGCCTG
>JBHBEQ010000067.1:0-6205 GCA_041785575.1 Flavobacterium sp. | reverse complement strand
GTTCAGTTGGTTAGAATACATGCCTGTCACGCATGGGGTCGCGGGTTCGAGTCCCGTCCAGACCGCAAGATATAAAGCCCTTCCTAAACGAAGGGCTTTTTTGCCCTCAATTATTAGAGGGAAATTGGTTTGGTAGTTCAGTTGGTTAGAATACATGCCTGTCACGCATGGGGTCGCGGGTTCGAGTCCCGTCCAGACCGCAACTTAAAAATATGTAAAAACAGTTGTGTTGTTTAAGTACTAAAGTACTAGGTTTAGTGGTTAGACCAATGAAAAGCTTTCCAGAGTAGGAGGGCTTTTTTAATTTTAAGCAACTTTTTCCACATCTTATTTATTCCTTATAATTTTTAATTCCGTTATTGAATATTCCTTAATAATAGGAAGTTCCAAAATTAAAAAACACCAATAATTGTTGTAAAAAATATCTGTAAAGGTGGATTTTGAATTAGATTGTATTTTATCAGTGTTTTTTTGTAATTTTGTGTCAAATTGGAGAAAATTGATGAACCCTTATAGTGTAATATTTTTATTGTCTTTTTTTGTAATATCTTGTGTAAAGGTTTCTAAAGAACTTCCAAATGAGCAGGAGTTGTTGAGAAAAGAATTGCATAGAATCGATTGGACAAAGGTTGATGATTATCCATCTTATGCTAAATGCGATACAATAAAGGAGGTAGAGGCTGAGAAAATGTGTTTTTTCCAACATTTTCAATCCGATGTAAAACAAAAAATACTTTCAGATTCGTTGTTTTTATCTCATCAATTTAAGAAAATAGATACACTTTTACTTGAAGTAGTTGTATTGCCAAATGCAACTGTTGAAATGAAATGGAAAGCATCTCCTGAAAATGAAAAATTAAAATCCTTAGTAGATAGTGTATTGTTTAGCAAAACTGCTGCTTTAGAAGAAGTTTTACCTGCTACAAAGAGAGGGGTACAGGTAAAATCGGTGTTTGAAATGAAAATTCCTTTATGATTTTTTAGGGTTGTAAAAAAGTAATAGAATACTTCCAAAAGAAATAGGCAATACGAGATTTAGCAACCATATACTTGTGGCTACAATTGTTACTATCCAAGCGTCTACATGGTAAAATTGAAATAAATAAATTGCAATGCTACCTTTTAAAGCAAAGTCAATTGCTTGAAAATTAGGAAGAGAAGAGGCTAGGAGGTAAATGCAAGATACAATCATCAGTAGAGAAAAATAAGATACATTTACATCAAAAAAGTAATAGAGTAATACGTATTGATGTAATAATATGACGTAACGCATAAAAGCGCGAAAAATATTCTTTTTGTGTATTTTACTCGGAATTTTTCTTAATTCATCTATCAATTTTTGTAGAGAATATCCTTTAATGCTTATTGTTCGAAAGATAAACAGTAATGAAAGTGTTGCAATAATCCCCAAAACAACCAAAACTAAGCTGTATTTAGGTAAAAAATGATAGGTGTTTTGTAAAATCATTGTGCTCAACAATCCAAAACTCAAGGCAAAAAACACTTGTATGCCATTGCAAATAGCGTTTAGAAATACCACATTAGCTGCTTTTTGTTTAGGATAAAACAATGCTTTTCCAGCATATTCTCCTATGCCATTAGGCGTAAACAATCCGATAGTAATTGCGATCAATACTTCTTTAGTACTTTGCCAAATTCCAATTTGCTTAATGGTTGAAGCAAGGTTTTGCCATTTTAATATTTCTACAAATCTGTTTAAAAAGGTTAGAGTTACAATAGCAAGAATAAATAGATAAGAATTTTTTCTTTGTACTGCTTGGGTAATAATTTCCCAATTCCATTCTTTTTCTGAAAGTTGTTTATTAATGAAAAATACTGCCAATCCGACAATAATAATTTTTAAAATAAGTAGAAAGAATTGTTTAATTTTGGTGTCTGTATTTTTCATACCGCAAAGAAATTAAATTTTTAGATAAATTTCTTTAATTTAACGAAATATAACATTTGGCAACAGAGAAAATCATATTAGGAATAGATCCAGGTACTACGATAATGGGGTTTGGATTGATAAAAGTAGAAAAAAACACAATGAGTTTTTTACAACTCAATGAGCTCAATTTGTCTAAATTTGAAGATCATTACCTGAAATTAAAACGTATTTTCGAAAGAACCATTGAGTTGATAGATACTTATAATCCTGATGAAATTGCTATAGAGGCTCCGTTTTTTGGCAAAAATGTGCAATCGATGCTCAAACTTGGACGCGCTCAAGGTGTAGCAATGGCTGCAGGTTTATCTCGTCAAATCCCGATTACCGAATACGAGCCTAAGAAAATCAAAATGGCGATTACAGGAAATGGAAATGCTAGTAAAGAACAAGTAGCTAAAATGTTACAGCAACTTTTAGGTCTTAAAGAACTTCCTAAAAACCTTGATTCAACAGATGGTTTAGCCGCTGCAGTTTGTCATTTCTTTAATTCAAACAGAAAAGTGGTTGGAAAATCTTATTCTGGTTGGGAATCTTTTATTTCTCAAAATAAAGATCGTATTGTAAAATAACAAATGGCTGGTATCTATATACATATTCCCTTTTGTAAGCAAGCTTGTTATTATTGCGATTTTCACTTTTCTACTACTTTAAAGAAAAAAGAAGAAATGGTAGAAATGTTGGCAAAGGAAATTCGTATGCGAAAACACGAAATAAATGAACCAATAGAAACCATTTATTTCGGAGGAGGCACACCTAGTTTACTTTCCGATGCGCAGATTGCTTATCTAATAAATGTAATTACATCTTGTTTTGATGTTGTAGAAGATGCCGAAATTACTCTTGAAGCAAATCCAGATGATTTGGATGCTTTGCGATTAGCGTCTCTTTCTAAAACACCTATAAATAGATTGAGTATTGGAGTGCAATCTTTTTACGAAGAGGATTTAAAGATGATGAATCGCTCACATTCTTCTATACAAGCTTTGGAGTCCTTAAAAACAGCAAGAAAGTATTTTCAAAATATTTCTGTTGATTTAATTTATGGAATTCCTGATATGTCTATGGAACGATGGGAATCTAATATTCAACATCTTTTAGACTTGCAAATAGTGCACATATCTTGTTATGCACTTACGGTAGAGCCTAAAACAGCACTTTTTACGTTAATAAAAAAAGGAAAACTACCTTCTCCAGATGAAGGAGTTGCTCAAGAACATTTTTTGCGATTGGTAGAGCTCTTAGAGGCCAATGGTTTTGTACATTACGAATTGTCAAACTTTGGAAAAAAGGATTATTTTTCTAAAAATAATTCTGCCTATTGGTTGGGAAAAAAATATCTTGGAATAGGTCCATCTGCACATAGTTTTAACGGTAATAATCGCTCGTGGAATGTAGCAAATAATTCTAAATATATTCAAGCTATAGAGCAAAATCAATTGCCTTGCGAGGTGGAGTATCTCTCAAAGTACGATAGATATAATGAGTATATTATGACAGGTTTGCGGACTATTTGGGGAGTTTCTACATCGAAAGTAAAAGAACTTTACGGACAGGATTTCTATGAATATTTATTGCAAAATATGCAACCTTTTATAGAAAAAGGGCAGCTTGAATATCAAAAGGATATTTTGAAAACCACTCTAAAAGGAAAGTTTTTTTGCGATGGTATAGCTTCTGACTTATTTAGAATCGAAGATTGATTTATCTTAAACGAATTATAGAAAAAAATCCTCTAAAGTTAAACCTTAGAGGATATCTTTTTTGAAGTCAAATCTGTATTTGAGACAATTCACTACAACCATGCTTATTGGTTGTGAAGAAATGCCTGTTTTGCAAGTAAAACTTCTTCAGATTCTACATTGTTTTCATCAGGAACACAACAATCTACAGGACAAACAGCTGCACATTGTGGTTCTTCGTGAAAACCTTTACATTCTGTACATTTCTCAGGAACAATGTAATAATATTCATCTGAAATTGGAGTATTTGCAGCATCAGCATCGATTACCTCTCCGTTAGGAAGTGTAATTTTTCCGTTTAATGCTGTTCCGTCTTTATATCTCCAATCGTCTGCTCCTTCATAGATAGCAGTGTTTGGACACTCTGGTTCACAAGCACCACAATTGATGCATTCGTCAGTTATAATGATAGCCATAGCGGTTTATTTTATTAAATGTAATAACTTTGCACAAAGTTACGATATAAAAACGAATTATAAAATCAGATATGACTTTAGATGATAAAATAAAGGCGTTCCAAATAATTGGCGATTTTTTAAAACAATTTTCTCAAAAACCGTTTTCTATAGATACGAATGTTCCATTTGCTGAAATTTATTTTCCGCAAATGCAGCAATTAATTCAACAATCCGAGTCGCACAATGGTTGGTTTACCGAAGACCAAGTCATTTACGCATTAAACAGTTGGGCTGAAGCTTTGGATAAAATACAATTAGAGCAATGGCTTTCTAATTACACAATTTCCTATGAACCATTAAATACAGTAGGACTTATTCTAGCGGGAAATATTCCAATGGTTGGTTTTCACGATGTGTTATCCGTGTTGATTTCTGGGAACAAAGCGAAAATTAAATTCTCATCAAACGACCAAAAAATCATTCCTTTATTATTAGAGTATCTAATGAAAATAGAACCTCGATTTGCCGATAGAATTGAGATTGTAAAAGATTCACTTCAAGATTTTGATGCAGTAATTGCAACGGGTAGCAATAATACGGCTAGATATTTTGAATATTATTTCAGCAAAGTTCCTAATATCATTAGAAAAAACAGAAATTCTGTTGCAGTTTTGACAGGAAAAGAATCTAAAGAAGACTTGATTGCACTGGGAGAAGATATTTTTAGGTATTATGGATTGGGATGTAGAAGTGTTTCTAAATTGATGGTTCCTAAAGACTATGATTTCACGCTATTTTTCCAAGCTATGTATCAATTTGCAGACGTGATTCAATATGAAAAATATGCAAATAATTACGATTATAACAAAGCAGTTTTCTTGATGAGTGAGTATAAAATCTTAGATAATGGTTTCCTTACTATAAGAGAAGATAAAAGTTATGCTTCGCCAATTGCCTCTGTTTTTTATGAATATTACGATGACTTAGACCAAGTGAAAGCACAACTCGAAGAAGATAAAGACAAAATACAATGTGTAGTGGCAGATGTTCCAACGTTAAATGCAATACCTTTCGGACAATCGCAAAAACCAAAATTGTGGGATTATGCAGATGCTGTTGATACTATTGAATTTTTGTCTAACTTAGCACCAAAAATTAATTAAAAAAGAAAATTCATTATGTTACAACAATTAAACGATGTGATTGCTCAAATCACACAAAAAGAAGTAGGAAACACGCCTAATGTAAACAATCAACTTGCTCAAGACATTGCAAAAGAAACAGGTGTTTCTGTAGTAGATGGACTTAAATCTGCTATTTCAGGAGGAAATATTTCTGAAATTTTCGGAAACCTAAGTAACTTGGATGTTAATTCATTATCATCAAGTCCTTTAGTAGAAAACATTATTCAAAGTACTACTTCTAAATTCACAGATAAATTAGGAATTGACAGCCAAACAGCTTCTTCTTTAGCAAACAACATCATTCCACAAGTATTATCTTCTCTAAAATCAGGTAATTTTAATGTACAAGATATCATTGGAAACCTAATCGGTGGAAAATCTGGTTTAGATTTAGATGTAAACAATGATGGAAAGCTTGGAATTGATGACGCAATTTCTGCTCTAAAAGACGGAAATATCGGTAATATTCTTGGCGGTTTGTTTAAATAATAAATCAAGATTTATCAAGAGATCCTTCTTTATTTTCAAGAGGGGTCTCTTTATTTTTTTGTAATTTTTTTCTCCTTTGTAGTCTTGATAAGGCAAGATATACGCCGAAAAGAACTTGAACAGTAAGACAACAGAATATAAATACCAATTTCCCAACTCCAAATATATCGTTTGAAGTTAAATATCCAACAAAGTATTCGCTAATAAAGATATAAATAAAAAAGACAATAGTATTTAGCAATGCAATCTTGAAAATTAAGGGGCAATATTAAAAGTAAAAAAATGATATATATAAGTTAATTCACTGTAAAACAATAACATAAATACAAAAAAGCCGAAAAAATAAGATTTTGCGAGTACCATTTGCTACCATTTGAGGTTAATTTTTTTTTGTGGAAAAATAGACCGAAAACACAAAAGAGTATCATTTTAACCCTTATTTTT
>JBHBEQ010000066.1:0-5420 GCA_041785575.1 Flavobacterium sp. | reverse complement strand
GCAGATGGAGCGAATTCATGGGTTCGTCAACAAGCCAATATTCCTCTTATCAGCCAAGATTATCAACATACTGCTTTGGTTTGTAATGTAAAAACTGCAGAACCGCACCATCAAACCGCACGTCAAATTTTTGATAAAGATAGCATTCTTGCTTTCTTACCATTAGAGGATGAACACCACTGTTCTATCGTTTGGTCGCTTCCTCCTGAAACGGCACAAGTACACCTGAGTAGCGATGAAACAACTTTTAATAAAGCGCTCACGATCGCCTTTGATAACCAGCTCGGCTTATGTGAAGTACAAAGCCCTCGGGCGATTTATCCGCTGGTAGCACGCTATGCCAGAGATTTCGCTCAATCGCGTATTGCTCTTGTAGGCGATGCAGCTCACACTATTCACCCATTAGCGGGGCTTGGAGTGAATTTAGGCTTTGCCGATACCATTGAACTGGCAACACAGCTAAAACAGCTCATCGAAGCAGGACAAGATATTGGCGAATATCGCCACCTCCGCCAATATGAACGCCGTCGTAAAGTTGAAGCCATCAAAATTTTAGGTGCTATGGAAGGGCTGAAACAACTATTTTCAGGCGGAAATCCACTGAAAAAACTGGTTCGAGGTGTCGGACTAAGTCTGACGAATCAAAATGCTTATCTAAAAAAATGGCTGATTCAGCAAGCTGCCGGTGTTTGATGACGTTTTTTTAATCAAACAATAAAATTCCCGCCATTCGATACGAACAAAGCTACCACTTATGTGTCTATATGACGGTACAATATGCCGTCTTTTTAAGACGTTTCTTTTTCTATTTTCTTATTCGAGGATACCCATGAATAAATTAACTAAAATTGGCGCTGCCGCACTTTTTACCCTTTTCTTGGCAGCTTGTGACAAAGCAGCAGACAAACCCGTAGAACCGGCAAAACCCGCAGAAACTACAACAGAAGCAGCCAAACCCGTTGAAGCTACAACAACAGAAGCAGTAAAATCGGCCGAAACCACAGCAGAAGCAGCAAAACCCGCTGAAACAACGGCTTCCGTACCTGCTGCGGAAAACAATGTTCAAGGTTTTGACGATTTCCAAAAATTAGTTCTGTGGAACCAAGAGCAAGAACAAAAACTTGCAACCTTACAAGGACAGCTGGCTGAAAAATTAAACAGCAAAGATCCAAAACAGCTTGAAGAAGCGCAACAACTCGTAACAGAGCAATTTAGTACTTTGTTAGCCAGCTTAGAAGCGCTTGAAATTAAAGACGAAGCTATCAACAACTTGAAGCAAAAAACTAAAGATATGTTTGTATTATCTCAAGACATTATGTCTAACTCTATTAAAGCCATCGCTGCACCAACAGAAGAATTGCAAAAAACGCTCATTGAAAAAACGCAAAAAATTTCTGAGTCTGCCGCAGAATTACAAAAACTTTATACGGAATTACAACAAAAATTCGTAAAATAAATCCAAGGATAAAGTATAAGTAAACACATACTTTACTCGATCCAAGATTCATAGCCGACGAACCCTGTACAAATTGTACGGGGTTCTTTGTCTAGATACCCCACCAGTTCTTGATCTGTTTCATAAAATTTATTCCTCAAATTTTACGCATAATGACAAAAATAGTTTTGATGTGATAAGACTTTAACTAGAGTTAATTAAGCCAAACTTCTTCAATTACTTATGCATAAGGACATATATCTATCTTGATTCAAGTAAATAATGGAAATGTGTGTATGGAATTAGAGAACTTTTTAAACTTTTGAGAGATACTGAAGAGTCTTTTTGTTTTCAGGTTTGGTGCCTAAGGTCGGACTCGAACCGACACACCCGAAGGCGGCGGATTTTGAATCCGCTGTGTAATCATCGTCTTTGCACAAAAAACTCAAAGAATAAAGGAATAAATCCTGCTCCCAACAACAGTATGAAGAGCAGGATTTATTCTACTTCTTTCTGTTTTCTTGTAAAGTCTAGAAATAGATTTTTGTGTAAAATTTACAGAAGATCACATTTTTATAGAGAATCTACACAATTTCGGATCATTTCACAATTATATTCTATATAGCTTAATGTTACTTTTATGTCACTATGCCCTAATAACTGTTTAACATTGTATACATTGTCTACATTTTTCATTAGTTTGGTTGCTATTGTATGCCTGAAACGATGGCTAGAAATAGGGAAACCAACATTTTTTGAAATGACTTTAGTTAAATGACTAATTTGATCCCTAGTTGTTTTTTTATGCCTACTTCTTGTATGAGATGATACGAGATTTAGGTTAAATAATTGATCTGCTTGTGTTGCATTTCTTTGACGCAATTCAAAAATAAGCCTATTTAAATAAGGTAACAGTTTTCTCGAAATCGGGATTTCATGGTAATTATGATTTTTATTGATATGAGATGAAATCTTTATGATCTTATTATCTAAATCAATATCCCCTATTGTAAGCTGAATAAGCTGACTTCGCCTCATACCTGTATATCTTAATGTTTGGATCAGTGCTAAGCTAAACCAGTTAGGTTGTAATATTTCAGGAAGCTCTCTACTATTGGATAAAAAGTCGATAATACGGATAACTTGGTCATCAGTTAATGTTTTCTTTTTAACCCTATCCTCAGTAATAAACACTTTGGAAAATGGATTCTTTTCTAGAGATAAAAATCCATTTTCTATACCAAAATTATAAACACTTCTCAGATGCCTTGCATACCCATTCCAAGTTATTGGTTTGGCTGTTTGTAAAACCTTATTTCTCCAGTTAATGACAAACTCTATTGTGACATCGTTTGGATTCACCCCTGGGTAGGTTTTTTCTAGTAGGTTGAATATCTTGCGATATCCCAATTCAGTATAAGGACGTAATTTTTTGTACAAAAAAATTTTCTAACAATTGATGGAAGGTCATTGTAAATCTCCTTGTAATTTTAACCACTGATTATTTAACAATATCTTATCTCCAATAAACAATTTCACATCTTCAATCAGATATCCATTTAAAAATGATTGTTTATTAGGACCAACAATAGAACAAGTCCAAATATTTCTGCTATCGTCACTTGTATGCTGACGTTTATGTACGCCTAAATTTTGGAATTGCTTTTGTAGTAACTCCCAAGATTTTTTATCTGTAGAATTAGCTACTTCCTTTAAATATAGCTGAAATATACTTGGAGTAACAAGAAATATATGCTTTTCTACAATATGTAATTTAGCATTTGGTCTATTGATGACCAGTCTTCCAGAAAGAACCCCTGCCTTAACCCACTGTATGAACTTCTGAGCATCTATGCTGTGTTCATTGTAAATTTTAGGACTATCTTGAGTAAGTTGAGCGACATCGCCTAAGTATTTTTGTTCTGAGGTAGTAATTTGTGTACTGTTTTCTTGAGTAATATTTACAGTTTCATTGAAAGCAGGCTCATAAATATTGGAATCCTGTAGAACTCTCTCAGTAACTGGAGAAAACATATCAAGTACATAATCTATTTCCATAGATTCATTTGATTTATGAAAATTTTCGCCACTTAATACTAAGTCATTTGATACAGTCTTTGTTGTGGTTATGAACTGTTCTTGTTCTTCATTTTGGACGACTAACTCTGATGTTTCAGTTTCTAGGGTTTCGGTTGGTTCAAACTTAAGAGCTGTGGCAGTTGTGACTTCACCTTTTTCATTAACAATATCAATTCGACCATCAAATACTTCGGGCCTATCATCTAAGTTATCCCAAATAATTTCTGGAGAAACTTTTAACAAAGTAAAAGGTTTTGGTGGAGCCCATCCAGCATTAGATATAACTCTACCATTCCAAATGGCAGTAGCATTATCTGTTTTTTGAATCAATCTATGAGTTTGTAATTCATCAAATATTTTTCCATTTTGAGCTGGAACTGATACTCCTTGTAACATTAAATATGAACGAATATTATCAGCTGTACTTTTGCTCATTAGCCATAAACCATCCTCTGTTAGCCATCCATCACAGCCCCCTTTAGGTGAATTAAGCTTAAATTTTTCCACTACATTTCTTAATGCTATGTGTAGTTGTTTCGCAAAAGATAATTTCGTTTTTTCAGATAATTTCGATGGATCACCGCCCAATGCCATGGTAACGCTAATTTGATCTGCTCTTTGTATAATTTCTGATAGAACTCCTGACTTATCAGGGTGTCCAGAAATGAAATACATTAAACTCGAAAAAGCTTGTGGAAAAGGAGCAACCCAGTCAAACGCTTCTTTAGGGATAAGATTATTTGCAAAGAAGCTGCCTAATATAGAGTGTAATGAATAGTCTCTATTTTTAATATATCGGAAATTATATGGTTGTGCAGGCTTACCTTGCCAAGGAAACCACCTTGCACCATTTTGTAGAATAATCTCAATATCTACAGCAATTTTGCCTATATCGTGTAATAATGCAGCATAAATTACAACTGCAGTCCATACGTCTCTTTGTTTCGCTTGTTCCTCGGGAGCTGAGTTCTGAGGTAAAATGTAGCTTTGTCTTAGTTTAGTTGCAATAGATATTACTTCAAGCCCGTGATCAAGCATTCCGCCTATATGAGAGTGATGATGAGATTCTGATGCTGGAAGAAGCTGAACTATTTCAGCATATTTTTCTATAGGAGTCTTATACAAAACATTGAACATTTGTGGCTCCATAGATACGTTCTGCCAAATAGTTTTTAGATACTGTTGACGTAAAGGAGACGAGAGTAATTTATTAGCAGATAAAGGCTCGTACCATCCTATAGATAATTGTTCCATTGATGTGTTTGTTGCTACTGATTTTGTTTTTTTTATAAGTGTTCTTAGAATCTTTATCATTATTTAACTTCCTTATAACTTTTAGATTATTAGAGCAATTTTTTAGAAGTGAAAAAATGATAAATTAATGAAACTATTTTATCATTTTCTTAAAATATATATTTAATCTACTATGAAGGATATACTATGATTAATTCCTCTCAATTAAAATCTAATCTCATTCAAACTCTAAAATTCTTTAAGTACCGATATGTTGAGAAAAAGGGGTTAGAAAACTACTTCAATCTTCGCCTTTCCAAGTGAATGTAAGAACGTTTTGGTTTAGGAAATAGGCACTTTTTTTTGGAAACATCTAAGTAGGCATTGTATTGAGTGGAGTTTCCGTAAAAGTCAGGGGATTCGTAGCTCTTTTGAAGGGAATGAACTTGCACAATTATTTAGTAAATTAAGTCATACACACATTTGGATACCTAACTCTAAAAAATCTCTAGAGGAAAATACAACACTATTCTCAAAATGTTGAATTTTATGTTTAATCTGTTGAGCTACTAGCATAACTATCCCATATCATAAAAAGTAATATAATTCATGCTATATTAGCATTTAAAAAATGAAATTAATTCTTTCTAGTTTTTTATAGGGAAAAAGCATT
>JBHBEQ010000065.1:0-9304 GCA_041785575.1 Flavobacterium sp. | reverse complement strand
GAATTTACAACACTTCTCGAAATTAAATTTGGCTTAAAACGCTCCTCTCCTTCATCTTGACGTCCTAAATTCACCTCTGTTTCGGTTACTTTTTTTGCTTTTGAACTCAACCAAATAGTCAATCCCATCACGATTCCTGCAATAAGTAACATATAATTAGGTACTATCACATCATCACTTTGCAAGAACGTCATATAATATTCATTTGCTGGCAATCCTGAAGTCAACCAATTTTGATATGCTAAAAATCCTGTGATTGGCACACCAATAAAATTAACCAAATCATTTCCTGCAAATGCCATTGCTAATGCAAACGTACCTGCCAAAACAACTACTTTCATTGGGTTAATTTTAAATGAGCGTTGTAATACCCATAAGATTGTTGTAGAAATCAAAAACAATACAACTAAAATTACCAACGTATTACTTGAAACCCATTTTAATTCTTCTTTCGTTAGAAGGGTGGTTCCTTTCAATCCTTTGATCAACAAGAAATATACAATTGATGTAATCCCTATTCCAGAAAAAATAGCCCCAAATTTATTGAGCTTGTCCTCTATCTGAAAGGTAAAAATCAATCTACACACATATTGTACGATAACACCTGCCGTAAATGCTATGAGTACAGATAGAAATATTCCTGATACAATATTATTGGTGCTTTCAAAATTGATATACTTCCAAATATCATTTATTCCTTCATTTTTCGACATCGAAAACAAAATTCCCGACATTAAAGAAGCTCCAAGTAATTCAAAAACAATGGAAACAGTTGTAGAGGTAGGTAACCCTAAACTATTAAATACGTCAAGCAACACAATATCGGTAAGCATTACTGCTAAGAAAACTACCAATATTACATCAAACGTAAAGTATTGTGGATAAAAAATCCCTTTTCGAGCAATCTCCATAATTCCACTCGAAAAAACAGAACCTATAATCACCCCGGCAATAGCGATTATAATAATTGTTTTGTAAGGTGCCACTTTTGATCCAATTGCTGAATTCAAAAAGTTTACAGCATCATTACTCACTCCTACAACTAAATCTAAAGCTGCTAAAAGTAGTAATACTCCAATAATAAAAATGTAAAAATCCATAACTCTTTTCTTATTTTTCGGCAAATGTATTGATGGATTTTTTGAGTTAAAAACTTGGTAACACAAACTTAATATTAGACAAAACAAGTTAATATTCACTTAACATTAAGCGGCATTTACTTAACATTGGCTTTACATTTACAGTTTCAACATCGTATTTTAATGAAAATTTAACCCTATATGCCAATCAAAGGTTAAAGATGTTCTGTTTGTTATTGCAAAGTAGTTCTTTGTTTGTATTTGTTGACCTATGAATAGCTTCATCAAAGATAATTTCTATAATATAGTTTCATTTCTAATCATTCAAAATCTAACACACAATGTAGCTTCAACAATCAAACGAAATAATACAAATGCTTTACAACGAATTATTTTTTTGTTCCTACACCTTTGGAAACCAAAACCCTTCGACTTCGCTCAGGCAGACATACACCCTGTCAGGCTGAGCGAAGTCGAAGCCATATAGAAACAAAAAAGCACCTGTATTAGTGCTTTTGTCTATTACTTGTATCGCGTTTTATATAAATTCAAACCTTACCAAACCATCTACATCAATTTCTGTAAGTTTTACTCTGTGTAATGTATTTACTAAATCAGGATTCCAAGGGGTTTTAACCTTTACATAATTTTCTGTAAATCCTTGAATATATCCTTCTTTATTTTCACTTTCAAATAGTACCACGTGCTCTGTACCTAACTGACTTTCATAAAAATTTCTACGTTTTTTTACAGATAATCCTCGTAGCATTTTGCTTCTTTTTGCACGTACATCTGCCGGAACTACTCCTTCAAAATAAATTGCTTCTGTATTATCACGTTCTGAATAGGTAAACACGTGTAAATAAGAAATGTCTAAGTCATTTAAAAAATGATAGGTTTCAAGAAACAACTCATCGGTTTCTCCTGGAAATCCTACAATTACATCAACTCCTATACAGGCATTTGGCATTACTTCTCGGATTTTGGCTACTCTATCACTATACAATTCGCGCAAATATCTGCGTTTCATTTTTTTGAGAATTTCATTACTTCCCGATTGTAATGGAATGTGAAAATGTGGAACGAATGTACGGCTTTGAGCTACAAAATTTATAGTTTCATTTTTCAACAAGTTGGGTTCGATAGATGAAATTCGCAAACGCTCAATACCATCTACTTTGTCTAATGCTTGTACTAAATCATAGAAGGTGTGTTCGTGTTTTTTATTTCCAAATTCTCCTTTTCCGTAATCACCTACATTTACCCCTGTTAGTACAATTTCTTTTATTCCTTTTGCAGAAATTTCTGCTGCGTTTTTAAGTATATTTTCCATGGTATCCGAACGTGAAATCCCTCGTGCCAAAGGAATTGTACAATACGTACACTTATAATCACATCCGTCTTGTACTTTTAAAAACGCTCGTGTACGATCTCCTATAGAATAACTTCCTACATAAAAATCTGCTTCTGAAATCTCACAAGAATGCACTTCACCCATATCATTCTTGCTCAAATTATGTATATAATCGGTAATCTTGAATTTCTCTGTCGCTCCTAATACTAAGTCAACACCATCAACAGCAGCTAATTCTTCAGGTTTTAACTGCGCATAACATCCTACAGCAGCAACAAATGCTTTGCTATTGGTTTTTAATGCTTTTTTTACAATTTGTTTGAACTGTTTGTCTGCATTATCCGTAACCGAACAAGTATTGATAACATAAATATCTGCTGGTTGTTCAAAATCTACGCGTTCAAATCCTTCATCTACGAAACTTCTTGCTATAGTTGATGTTTCTGAAAAATTTAATTTACAACCCAAAGTGTAAAATGCTACCTTTTTTCTCGTTTCCGTGTTCATTATATACTAGGAATATGACGTAATTATCGTTATTAATTCTTTAATGGACAAAGTTATAAATAGATTTCTAATTTTAGAGAACTACATAAAAAAATACTCCGAAAAATCGGAGTATTTTAAACATTATAAATCTATTGATCTATAAATTTATTTTTTAGCAACAAGTTTTGCTTCTAATTTGATTTCGTCTTTGATTACTTTATCAGCTGCCAAGTCTTTTACAACAGATCCTGAGCTGTAGTTTACACCCCATTTTGTTCTGTCAAATACAATTTCATCAGCTTCAAACGTTACTGTATCTGCAGCTACTTTAATTTCTGCAACAAATGATACAGGGTTTGTTTGACCTTTCATTGTAAGGTTTCCTTCTACAGTAAATTTATCTGTTTCACCAGCAACTGGAGTTACTTTAGAAATTTCAAAATTTGCTGTTGGATATGTTTGTACATTGAAGAAGTGATCTTTGCTTTCATCTTCTCCTAATCCTTTCAAATGCCCTTCTAACATAGATTTTTTCTCTGCATCTGTAAGGTCTGTAACTGTGATAGAGTTCATGTCAAAAACCAAAGAACCTCCAACTACTGTAGTTCCGTCTGCAACTACTAAGTTTCCACTTTGTAATGTAATAGTTCCTTCGTGAGCTCCTCCTACTACTTTAGAACCTTCCCACTCGATTTTAGAATCTGCAACAGATACATTATATGCATCTCCTTTTACTTCTGTTGCTACTTCTTCTGTTTTTACTTCTGTATCTGTAGTAGTAGTATTTTCTTTTTTACATGCAGTAAAAGCCAGTACTGCTACTGCAATTAGTGTTAACATTTTTTTGTTCATTTCTCTTTTTTTTAATCGTATTAGTGGGGCAAAGATAGTACTTATCTTTTCTAAAAATCTTAATATTTTAATAAAATTACCTTTAAACAAAAAACTAATATTCAAATATTTAAACACAAAAAAACACCCTCTTTTGTTTTATATCGCATTGTCTTCAAAAGTTTCTTTTCGCTTTATTTTTCCTGATGGTGTCTCTATAAAATGTTTTCTAAACACTATTTTTTTGGGCTTTTCATATTTTTCTAATTTTTCAAAAACATCACGAGATAATTCAATAGGATTTCCTTCTACAACCAACACTACGTGCTCTCCTAGTAAATCATCTTTTTTTCCTATTACAAAAAAACGTGAGGATATGGATGTTTCTAATTTTTGCTCTACAGTTTCTGGAAAAATTTTCACTCCTCCTGAATTGATTATATTATCTACACGTCCTTTCCACAAAAAACGTTTAGAATCTATCCATTCGATTACATCGTTTGTGAGTAATTTTTCATTTGTAATGCCGTGTACAAATACTTCTAAACATTTTCTTTTATCCTGAGAAATTTCTACGTGTGGTAAAACCTCAAAAAAATCTTGACTGATTTTCTTTACAGCGATGTGTGTAAGCGTTTCTGTCATTCCATACGTTTCGTATATATCTGTAGATACATTTTGCATTTTTTGTTTTAATGCTTCGGAGATTTTTGCCCCTCCTACTATGATCGTTTTTGCTTTGTGCAAGTCTAAAAGTGAATGTTCTAATTGCATAGGAACCATTGCCACAAAATCATAGCATTTACTTGCTGTTTTTAGTGGTTGTCCACTTGGCTCTACTACATCTATATTCAAACCTAAAACCATTGCTCGCACAAGCATCATTTTTCCCGCAACATAGCGAATTGGCAAACACAAAAGAGCACTCATTCCCGCTTGAAGTTTAAAATAAGTTGCTGTTGCCAATGCCGAATGCGTCATTGCTTTTTTGGTGGTGATGATTTTTTTCGGCGCTCCTGTTGTGCCTGATGTTTGCAAGGCAATTTCCTCGCTTTCATCTAACCATTCTTGCAAAAACAATCCTAATTCTCTATAAAAATCAGATGGATTTTCATTTAAAGAACAGGCATACTCCAAGAGTTTTGGTTCTGTAAAAGTCGTGTTGTTCAACCTAAATTCAGGGTGTAATCTCATCTTTGTAAGTACATTAATTTTTGCTTCCAATTCTCCCACTTATATTTTCTGTAAAAAACAAACAACAACACTGGATAGAGAATACCTATTTGTAGTAACGTTGTAGATATCATGGATTCGTTTGTACTTACATCTTTCAATATTGCAGATGTTTGTAATGCCGAACTTTCAGATGTTAAAATCAAGGATACAATTAAGTTGTTTGCTGCATGGAATCCTAAAGCTAATTCTGTTCCTTCGTCTAAAAGTGTAATCATCCCTAAAAGCAATCCTGTTCCTATATAGAAAAACATTATTCCTAATCCATAAGATGTTACTTCTGGATTTAGCATATGTACCATTCCGAAAAGTATGGATGTCAACAATAAAGGAGCCCATCTGTTTTTTGCAAAAATTCCTATACCCTGCATAAGATATCCTCTAAAAAACAATTCTTCAAAACTTGTTTGTAAGGGTAATAATAGTATAGACAATACAAAAAATACTACAAATTGCTCTGCGTCAAAAACCAACTCAAAATCGTTGGGAAATAATAGATACGTTACCGCTATGAGTAAAACATTTATTATACTCCAAATACCAAACCCGAAAAACACTCTGCTGTAATCTATTTTTTGCCTAGAGGTAACTAATGAAGTAATCGTTTGTTTATGAAAAATTTTCACCCAAAAAATCAACGCAAAAAACAACATGCTCAAGGGTAAAACGGTAACAACAAAAGTCATAGGTTTACCGATGAGCTCGATTGATTGCTTAATTACATCTTGAGTAGATTGTTTGTTTTGAATACTTACATAAAAATTAAACAAAAAAAAGCCGAAAAAGCCTAAAGTAAAAGGCAGGTATTTCAGAAAACTATTTCCCGAAATCACTTGTTCTATATATCCTTTATTTCTCTCCATATTATATCAGATTACAGGGTAAACTTTAGACTATCTATTTCTATCAAACAGTTTACACTCTTGATTTGTTTTACAATTCTTTACACAACAAAGAATCAAATATTAAAAAACTATGGTTTATTAATACAATCTTGTGCTAATTTTTTCACCAATTCAAATTGCTGTTCTTGATTGAGGTTTGTATTATCAATCTCTATAGCATCTTTTGCTTTTCTCAAAGGGGAGTCTACTCGATTGGTATCGATAAAATCTCTTTCTTTATTGCTTTTCAACACTTCTTCAAACGATACGTTCATTCCTTTAGAAGAGAGTTCTTCAAAACGTCTTTTAGCACGAACGTCGTCAGAGGCTGTCATAAAGAGTTTGAGTTCTGCATCGGGGAATACAACCGTACCTATATCGCGTCCGTCCATCACCACACCTTTGGCTTCTCCAATTTTTTTTTGTTGTGCAACAAGTGCTGTGCGAATTTCTGAAACTTCTGCTACTTTACTCACTAAATTAGAAATTTCAAGTGTACGTATTTGTTGCTCTACATTTTTTCCATTGACGTAAATTTCTCCAAATCCTTTTTCTTCATTAAAGACGAACTGAAGTTTTACATCGTCTAAAACTTCAATGAGTTTTTCTTTATTAAAAAATTCTGTAGAAATCATATTATTTTCTACTGCAAACCACGTTATTGCACGATACATTGCTCCAGTATCTACATAAACATATCCTAAATATTTAGCTAATGCTTTTGCTAAAGTACTTTTTCCTGTTGACGAAAAACCGTCTATTGCTATAGTTATCTTTTTCAAAATAGAATTAATTCATTGAGTTATAATTTGATTGCCACACCAAAAAAACTTGTATTTGCAGCCGTTGTATATCGCATATAGGTATAATCAAATCGGAGATTTTTGTAAGCGAATCCAAATCCTGCTGAAAGTCCAGAGAAATGACGCTGTTCTAATATTTTCATTTCTTCTCCTTTTCTAAAATTATACGCCAATCGCAAGTTAAACTTTCTTTCAGGAAAAAATTCTACTCCTAAAATCACGTGTCTTAAAACATTGTTTGCAAAACTTACGTTTTCTTCAATGATTTCGCCATCTAAATTTGTTTGCGAACGATTGGGATTAGCAAACGAAACGTTCCACTTTTGTAACTGTTCTAAAGTCAAATGCCATCGAATAGGCACATTTTCCAATTTTTTAGAGAATCCCACCACCATTTCAAAAGGCATTTTTTCTTGCAAATCGTTGTAGGTTGTAATCTGCATTCCTATATTTCTAAAGGCTAATGCTACATTCCATCCTGTGTCGGGATTTACATACATTCCTGAAATATCTGCTGCTGCTCCTAATGAATGATATGTTTCTAATTGAGAGGATATAAGTTTTAAATTGGTACCGAAATAGAATGGAGTGTCGTCTAAGTGATAGCTATATCCTACAGAAAGAGCTACATCACTCCCTGAAAAATCTTGTGTTTTTTGTCCTAATTCGTCATAGCCTTCTATAGTGCCATAATTGAGATATGTTACTCCTATGTGAAAACTTCTATTTTCTCGAAAGTTTTTAGAAAAAGCCGCTGTACCATAAGAGACATCTCCATACATTTTTCCGAAATTTATCGCCAAAACATTGTTCATCTCTGCATTTATTGCAGCCGGATTTTGAAACGCAGTTGTTACATCTGCATCGTAATTGGTAATATTCGTACCTCCTAACGCAGCCTGACGTGGCGCACTTGGCAACGCTAAAAACGAATACGCGTGATTGCCTCCTATCTGTGCATAAATCGAAGTAGAAAACACCATCAAGGTCAATAGGGTTATTTTTTTATACAGCCCTTTACACATATTTATTTTGTTATTTGTTTTACTGTTGCTTTATATTTCTTCTAAAAAAATAGTTATCATCTAAGTTTATTTATCTATTACTACAACACTTCAGTATCAATAGTAAACAAACAAATTACATGTATTTATAGCTATTTTTTAAATCATTAATGCACTTGCACTCTTACAAAGGTATAGTTTTTATTCTAATAGCACCTTCTTTTATAAAAAGAATACTCCCCTTACAAAGAGTAAGGGGAGTTTTATTGTTGTTTATCGTTTAAGTTCGTTTAGTGTATCACAAGCATAATTTAAACCATTTCTACAGGCTTTGCTAAACCAAAACATAGCTTGAGTAGTAGATTGTTTTACACCTTCTCCTTTATAATATAAAATTCCTAAGTTGTATTGTGCCTCTGCCAATCCCTGGTCTGCGGCTTTTCTAAACCAATACATCGCTTGGGTAAAAGACTGCTCTATACCCGCACCTTCAACATAACAAACTCCCAGGTTATATTGTCCCTTTACATCTCCTTGCTCTGCAGCTTTTCTAAACCAATACACCGCTTGAACAAAAGATCGTTCTATACCTATACCTCTATAATAAGCATCTCCCAAAGCACCTTGTCCCTTCGCAAACCCCTGCTCTGCGGCTTTTCTATACCAATATGTTGCCTCAACAGAAGATTGCTCTACGCCTTGTCCGTGATAATAACACGTACCTAAATTATGACATGCCTCTGCAACCTCTTGCTCTGCGGCTTTTCTAAACCAATATACTGCCTGAGTGTAATTTAGTTCTATCCCTCGTCCATTATAATAGCAAACTCCTAAATTATATTGTCCCAATGCAACTCCTTGCTCTGCGGCTTTGCCATACCAATATACCGCTTGGGTATAAGATTGCTCTATTCCTTCACCATTATAATAAGCAAGTCCTAAATTGTATTGTGCATCTGCATCTTCACTATCTGCCGCTTTTCTCCACCAATACACCGCTTGAGTGTAAGATTGCTCTACTCCTTCACCATTATAATAAGCAAGTCCTAAATTGTATTGTGCATCTACAACGCCTTGCTCTGCCAATGCCATTAGCTCTTTTATTTCTTGGTTTTGTGCATTTGCTATTATACTTACAAGACAAAAACTTAGTGTAATAATTAATTTTATCATTTTCTTGTGGTTGTTATTTATACTTCATTTCTCTTACGAAATAAAAAATTTTATCCATTCCTTTTCTTTTACAAAATAAAACTTCCCATGCAAGGGAAGTTTTTTTTTCATTAACGGCTAATTACCTTACCTTTTCACTACTATTCCTAGTTGTTCTAGGTGTTGGTCGTTTTCTAATAAAACTTTGGCATAGGCGATAAGCTCAGTGTAGTTTGCATAGAGATTATCGAAGGCGATATCTCGTTTTTCGGTAGCTTTTTGAGCCTCTGCAATTTCTTTTTTCTGATTTTCTTTCAGTTTGGTAAGCTCTGTAAGAGCCGTTTGCTGAGCCGTAAGGTCGGTTTCGGTGATGTTGATGGTTTTCACTTTTGCAAGAAATTCGGCATTTGCCAAAAGTTGGGCATAAAAGTTAGAAACCTGCTGAAACCACGCTCCGTAAGCATTTTTTCGTCCT